>CALURE010000115.1 GCA_944323095.1 Candidatus Gastranaerophilales bacterium | reverse complement strand
TTTGCGGGCTCTGCCCGCCGTAAACAGCCTGACCTCCTGCCTTCTTGACTTCCGTTGGCTAGTAGGGTGGGATAAGCGGAGCGTTCCCACCTCTCAATGATTATTAGAAGATTGGAAGATAAGCTTTTTAACGTAAATGGCTTACCTTCCAATCTTCCTACCTTCTTAATTTGCTTGACATCGCCTGCTTTAATACCTCTCCTAAAAGAGGAAATAAGTAACTCTCCCGCAAATTTTCGTTATCTAATCTGTACAGGCATTATCAGACAAACATAATCTTCTTCATTATTAGGTCTGAACATAGTTGCAGAAAGAGGTGTATTTAAGCCGATTTTTACTTCATCTGCATTTATGTTTTTCAATGCCTCAAGTACAAACTTATAGTTAAATGCTATTGTTAAGTCTTCACCGGAATAATCAATATCAATGCTTTCTTCTGATTTTCCGGAATCAGGTGTATCTGCAGTTAATTTCAATGTATTATGACTAAATTCAAGTTTTACGATACTTGTTTTTTCATCAACCATAATTGAGACACGTTCTAATGCTGAAATCATTTGAGCAACATTTACAAGAGCTTCTTTAGGACTTTCCTGCGGAATAAGCTGATTGTATTTCGGGAACTGGCCGTCTAACAGTCTTGAAATTGTTGTTGTTGTTTCTGACTTAATTATAATTTTAGATTTTTCAGTATATATTTTAACGTTTTCTTCATCTATAAAACTGCTCATCTTTATAAATTCATTAAGTGTTTTAGAAGGTATTATAAGTTGTTTAGAATGATTGTCTTTATTATCGATAGTTTCACGTACTCTTGCAAGACGATTGCCGTCAGTAGATGCTATTTCCATAATATTTTCAGAAATATTGCAGACAATACCTGAGAGCAGATTACTTGTCTCATAGCTTGCAGCAGCAAATCCGGCCTGTTTTACGGCTTTTACAAACGGTCTTATTTCAATTTCAAAACCTTCTTCTTCTTTCACGTCTATTGAAGAATATTCCGGCGGAAATTCCGATGCGGAAATTCCGATTATATCAAACTTTGAATTCTGACAGGTTATATTTACAGAAGTTTCTCCTTCTTTCATTTCAAAAGTTATAAGTTTATCTCCGAGTTTTGAAACAATTTCATTGAGGGTTTTTGAAGGCAATGTAATTTTTCCTTCTTCTTCAACCTGCGCGTCGACTTTTGCAATAACAGTTAAATCAAGATCTGTTGCTGCAAGTTTTATGGTGCTTTTATCAATTGTTTCGATTAAAATATTTAAAAGTACAGGTTGTAAAGCTTTCATAGATGTAGCTCTTTCAACAATTTTAATCCCGTTATATAAATCTTCTTTTTTTATAACAAATTTCATATTTCTAACTCCCTAATTTTTTAAATCCATAATAAAATTATATTCATAAAAACAATAAATAAAATAAAATAATACAAAAATTTTACTTTTTTAACGTTTTGAACAATTTAATTTATATTAATTATTATATTAATAAATAATTATAATATTTAATAATAATAATAAGCTCTGAATATTTGTAGAAAAGCTGTTGAAAGTATGATTATGATTGAATTTCTGTTGTCAATAAAATTGTAGAAAATTATTCAAAAACAAAATCATTTTTGTAGAAAACAAAATTTTAATAATATTCTTGTAGAAAACTCATGAATTTTCTACAAGAATATTAAATTTTTCTACAGAGTTATTGACAATAAAACATTACGATTTTTTACGTTTAAATAATCCGGTAAATTTTTCCCATCCGTTTTTGAAAAAGTCACCAATTTTGTCAAATTTTAATGTTTTTGGCAGATTTTTTAAATACGGCAGAATTTTGGATTTAAATTTCCACCCGCCAAAAATAAGCGTGCCGGCTGCAAGAATACCAAAAAGCCATTTTTTCCATGAAGGATTTTTAACAAAATTATTTTTATCATTTGCAGGTTTAAATTCATCAACCTGTGGCTGCTGCATATTCGGAGCGTTTGGAACGGGACCGTTAAACGGAGGAATAACAGAGGGATTGCCGACATAACGCGGTGCCTGTCCGGTTATATAGGAAGGCGCATCATAATCAAGTACTCCGTTTTGTGCAAGCATATCTAAATTATAAGCCCAGTTTGACATAAAATAACCTACTTTTTTACCTTACATGTTTATAAAGTATTTTTTGACGCAAAAATTGCTTTTTAAAGGATTATTTGTTAAATTTTGTAATATGAAAGAGATTTTAAAAGAAAATAAATACATTATTTTATTGTGGTTATTTTGTATTGCCGGATTAATACTTTTTTGCGGGCATTATTCAAATATTCTGATAGACTTCGGGCGCGAGGTTTATTACCCCGAGCAAATTATAGAAGGAAAAGTTTTATACAGAGATTTGTTTAATATATACGGCTCTCTGTCTTATCAGATTAATGCTGTTTTATATAAAATATTCGGGGCAAAACTATCAACCTTGTATGCTTGCGGGTGTGTTTGTTCAATTCTTGCAATCAGTGGAATTTACCTTGTAGCACAAAAGTTTTTGAGTAAATATTTAAGCTTTTGTGTCGGAATTTTTACAATATCAATCTGCGTTATGACAACAAGCATATTTAATTTTCATTTTCCGTATTCATGGGCTATTTTATACGGATTAATTGCGTTTTTCTTTTCATTGTTTTTTCTTTTAAAATTCAGTGAAAGCAAAAAGTCATCAGACCTTTGTATAAGCTCTTTTCTGGCAGGAATTTGTATTGCAAACAAGTATGATTTTTTACTTTACGCTTTAATTATTTTATTTTTTATAATAAAAGAAAAAAACTGGAAATCATTTTTGAGTTTTCTCTCTGCACCTCTGTTAAGTTATGGAATTTTATTTTTGCAGGGAATTTCAATTAATGACCTTGTAAATTCTCTTTCCATAACCGGTGCTATGGCCAAAAGCAAGACTTTAACTTATTTTTACCAGAACAGCGGAATTTATTTTCATCCTAAATCAATCCCGACAGATTTTGTTTTATTTTTAAAAGCCGCTATACCTTTTGCTATGATACTTTTCGGGGCATACAGCTTTAAAAAAAACAAAGCGTTATCTGTTATCGTATCTGTTTTAGGTTATGCTGCTTATCTGTTGTTTTTCAGGGAAGATGTCAGGACATTTTTCGGATTTTTGACACCGCTGCTTTTAATAAGTGCATGTGCCGGTTTTCGTAAAATTGATTCAAAGCTTGCAATATTAATACTCTCGGCTCTTGCTGTCAGTGCTAAAGTTTTCTGGGTAATGCTTATTAACAGTTACGGAAATTATTACATCTCAATAGTTATAATCGCGCTGCTGGCTTTAATGTTTAAATTTGTCCCTCGCGAGCTTGAAAAAACAGCGGGGATTTATCTTGCTATGGCATCCATTATGTATATCGGGGCAAATAATTCTATACTGGAATTTACGGACAGCAAAATTCAAACTCCTAAAGGTACAATTTATACAGCAAAAGATAATGGAGAAAGTACAAATCAACTTATTGAATTTATCGGGCAAAATACAAAACCGGATGATAAAATTCTAATTTTTCCTGAAGGTATGATGATAAATTTTTTAACCGGCAGAAAATCAGATGACTTTTACAATTCTCTTTTGCCTTTGTATATTGAAACTTTCGGGGAAAACAAAATTATTGAACATTTTAATTTACAAAAACCTGAATATATTGTGCTAAGTAATTTGAATATGGAAAATTATTATTTTAAGTATATTTGTACGGATTATGCGATCTCGTTCTGCGGATTTATTCAAGAAAATTATAACCTTGAAAAAGTTGTGGATAATGATTTCAAATATATGGTATTTAAAAGAAAATAGTTTTTATGATAATATTTAAAAGTAAAGGGACCCCTCATCCGGAGGAGGGAAAATAAAGAAAAAGGATTAGAAATGGAAAAGTTTTATTTAACAACAGCAATAGATTACGTGAACGGCGCCCCGCATATAGGACATGCATATGAAAAAATTCTCACCGATATTATAGCGAGACATTATACTCAAAGATGCGATGATGTTTATTTTTTGACCGGAACAGACGAACACGGTATAAAAATTCAAAAAACAGCAGCAGAAAAAGGTATTACCCCGAAAGAACTCTGTGACGAAAATTCTCAAAAATTTAAAGATGCCTGGAAAGCGCTCGACATTGATTATACAAAGTTTATAAGAACAACTGACGAAGATCATGAAAGAATTGTTCAAAAAATCTTTGACAAATTATTGCAAAAAGGCGACATCTACAAGCACTCCTATGAGGGGCTTTACTGCACGGGATGTGAATGCTTCCTTAATCCAAAAGATTTAACAGAAGACGGACTTTGCCCTGACCACCTCAAAAAACCGGAAGTTGTTAAAGAAGAAAATTACTTTTTCAAACTTACAAAATATAAAGACGCAATCATTAAACATATTAAAGAACATCCTGACTTTATTGTCCCCGAATTCAGAGCAAATGAGGTTATAAACCAGCTTGAAGATATTCAGGATATCTCTGTTTCGCGTGCCAAATCAAACGTTAAATGGGGAATTGATGTGCTGTCAGATGATGCTCAGTCAATTTATGTCTGGATTGACGCGCTTTCAAACTACATTACAGCGCTCGGATATGATACGGAAAATCCATCGGAAAACTTCAAAAAATACTGGCCGGCTGATGTTCATGTTATTGGAAAAGATATTTTGAAATTCCACAGTATATACTGGCCTGCGTTTTTGCTTGCACTTGATCTGCCGCTTCCAAAACACATTTTTGCACACGGCTGGATTACAATTGATGAGTCAAAAATGTCAAAATCTCTCGGAAACGTAATTTCCCCGACATCTGTTCTTGAAAGTTTTAATCTTGAGCACCCTGACGCTTTCAGATACTACATGGCAACATCAGCACCCTGCGGGCGTGACGGGAATTATTCCGATGACGATTTTAAAGAAAAGGTAAACGCACACCTTGCAAACAGCATGGGAAACCTCTTAAACAGAACGCTTTCAATGCTTGTAAAATATTTTGACGGCGAAGTTAAACCTGAATTCAAACTCTCAGGTCATCCTGAACTTGTTTCAGGAGCAGAAAAATTGCAGAAAAAAGCTCTCGCTACAGTTCAAATTGTCAAGAACCACTTTGATAACTTTGAAATAGCAGAAGCTGGGTTAGAGATTACATCGTTAGTTGATGCGGCTAACAAATACGTTCAGGATAACGCGCCGTGGACTCTTGCAAAAGAAGGCAAAATGACAGAATGCGGTCAGGTGCTTGTATGTGTTCTTGATATAATGTGCATTATAGCCTCTTTAATTTATCCATACTGTCC
>CALURE010000114.1 GCA_944323095.1 Candidatus Gastranaerophilales bacterium | reverse complement strand
TGCAATAAGAAAAATGCTTGAAGAAGTTCTGAAAGATAAAGGAGTAAGTTTATAATGGCACAATTCAAAACAAAACATGGATATGAAGGATTGCTTGTTGTTATAGAAGGGACAGACGGTTCCGGCAAATCCACACAACTGGAACTTCTCAAAAAATCTATTCAGGCAAAATCATACGGAGTTATAGTTTCAGAATGGAAAACTTCGCGTCTTATTGCAGGAGTTATTGATGATGCAAAAGAAAGAAATCTGCTTAATGCAACTACATACAGTCTTTTATACGCGGCAGACTTTGCAGACAGACTGGAAAACCAGATTATTCCGGCATTAAAATCAGGATTTATCGTGCTTCTTGACAGATATTATTACACAGCGCTTGCAAGAGATGTTGTCAGAGGTCAAAATATTGAATGGGTAAAAAATCTTTATGACTATGCGCCTGAACCTGATTTAATTTTCTATCTTGATATGCCTGTCGATGTTTTATTAAAAAGAATTATAGGTACAACAGGTTTGAATTACTATGAAAGCGGTCGTGATGTCGGATTTTCAACAGATTTTTACAAAAGCGTTGAAATTTATCAGAACAAATGCCTTGAGCAGTATGAAAAAATGAAATCCGCATACAATTTTATAAGCATTGACGGCACAAAATCAATTGATGAAATCCATACAATTATGAATAAAGAAGTACAAAAAATTCTGGATTCCGGTGTTTTATACTAAGTAATATCTTATTTATATACACTGATTGTTACGTAATTAAATAAAAATTTACGTTATGAAACATTTTGCGCCACAAGTCATGGTTTATGCTACATTAGAGAATGTAAAGAGACAAATATTTATAGTTTATAGGAGATTAATGAATGTCTGAATATCTGAGCAAAGAAGAGATTAAGCAATGGAGAAGTTCATTAGAAAAGATTACATTAGAAGAATACGCTGCCAGATTGGGGAAAAAAATAGAGGAGGCTAAGCCTACTAATGATTTAATTGATATAGTTCTTAAAGGAAAACCGGTTATTTCAGACGCGGATGATTATAAACAAACCCGCACCGAAAGATTAAGTTCTATTGCAGAACGTGCATTTGAAAGAGAACAGGAAATTTCACCAAGTCCATTTTCTGCTTACAGAATTATGCACGAAGATACACCTGTGAAAGTGGAAAAACATACTAAACCTAAACAAACAACAAAAAGTCAGGCAAAAAAATCTGCCGGCAAAACATCTCACAAACAAGAAACAGCGAAGGCTCAAAATTTAAGAGATGAAGTTAGAATTGTATTTAAAAAAGCATTAACAGACAGAGAACAAAAAGTATTTGACCACTTTGTAGAACATAAAAATACTATTGTTTATGCAAAAGATCTTGCAAACTTGCTCGATTTGCCAAGAGACTATGTTTATAAATACATAAAAAATCTCCGTGCAAAAATTGACGGCGAAAATCTTAAAAATGCAGATAAAGGCGGGTTTATTTTAAATATTTAATAAAAAAAGATAGAAAAATAGCCGTTTCTTAATAAGAAACGGCTATTTTTTAATAGTAAGTTATTTCCCAGTTATTCATAACAACACTTGTATAACAACCCCAAGATGTATGATAAACAGTGCTCATTGTTCCTGCTACACATAAACTATGGGGATAATTTGAGGGATTCGCAGCAAAAATTCGAACACTACCATCCTCATTTATAAAAAATGAAAAATAATCAAGACCTTGAGTATTTGGTAATCTATTATAACCATTCACATCTACAGAGACTAAAAATCCCGGCCAAGCAAGTCCAATCAAAATTTCAGCACCATCAACTGTAGAAAATAAAATAGTATCACTGTATGGTTGATTTCCCCCTGCAGATGCATGAGAGAAATTACCGCCAATAACCGAATAAGTACGCTCTCGCTGTGAAACAAAAGATACGTCTTTACCGAGATTAAAATATTTACGCGCTGTATTATTTAAATCGGACATGTTCTTACTTGTTAACGCATGCGACAATTGAGAATAAAACGGAGTATCCGATAAAGTATCAACTTCACTATCTGCAAGTATCATTTTTAATCCGTTTGTGGTCGTATTAACAGCCTTTTTCAACTGGGTAACATAAACCTTTTTCTTATGATTTGAAATAAGAGACGGCATGGTTAAGGCTGCGACTATCCCGATAATTCCTAATGTAATCAATACTTCCGCTAATGTAAATGCAAAAAACTTATGTAATAATAAGTGAATAGGTTCGTTCTTGGGGAAATTAATGTCATCCTGAACTTGTTTCATGATATCCTGCTCTCTGTCTAGCTCAGAATTGCCCCCCCCCCGCAAAACTCAATAAAATCAACGTTTTTCATAATTCAAAATTCTCCTTTCTTATTTTCTTAATAATATACCCATTCCCGCAATAAAATAATTTTTAACCTCTGTTAATGAACGAATTCTTGATAACATTTTCAAAATATACAAAGGCCTCAAGTAAAATCGTTTTATTGCAGATTTATGCAATTCAAAAATTCTGTCTCTTGAAAGAGTATGCGTATTCACTGCAGGATAAAAGTACGCATTTTCAAATGAAGTTTCCGTATCAAAAAGATTATGCTCTTTTGCATATTCATAAAATCTCGTACCAGGCAACGGTGTCGCTGTATAAAAACTTATAAAATCACTGTCAAGTTCTATTGCAAAACGTATAGTTTCTTCCACAGTATCCTCTGTTTCCCACGGAAGCCCGATTACAAAATAGTTATAAATTCTTATTTTTGCTTTTTTAAATACTTTTACGGTTCTTCGAACATCATCAAGAGTTATGTGCTTGCCCATTTTTTCAAGCATATACTGCGAACCGCTTTCAACACCGATACTTACAAGACGGCATCCAGATTTATACATCATTTGAGCCATCTCAAAATCCGCGGTATCAGCTCTTGTATTTGCAGACCAGGTAATTTTTAATCCGCTTTCTATAATCTTTCTGCATAAATCAATTGTCCATTCTTTATCAATATTAAAAATATCAGACCAGAATACAAAATTTCTGATATTATATTTCTCAACACATTCTCTGATTTCCGCAATTATATTTTCAGCACTTCTTCTTCTAACCTTTGCCCCGGATACAGGGGTTGCAAGACAGAAAAAACAATGGTGAGGGCACCCGCGCGATACCTTAATAACTGCCTGAACTTTATTATTATCAGGCCGCCTGTAAATATTATTATCAACAAGATGCCTTGCAGGGAAAGGCAGTTCATCCAAATTTTCAATAAACGGACGTGCACCTGTGTATTTCACACCGTCTTTATCCCTGTAGTAAATTCCTAAAATATCTTTTCTGTCTTTACCTTCAAGAATATCTTTCAATGTTCCCTCGGCTTCCCCGAGAATTACGATATCCATAAAATCGTGATTAATAAGAACGTCTTTAGCAAGAGTCAGAAAAGCAGCACCTTTTGCAATTGTAACAACATCCGGCAAGATATCTTTAGCGGTTTTTAATGCCTGCAAGTCCGATTCCAATGTAGGGGTAGCAGCATTAATAAGCACATAATCAGGCTTATAATCTCTTAAATCCTCCGCAAAATTGCCACCCTGACTGTAATCATGAATTTTAGCCTCATAACCTTCCTGTTCGGCAATTGCTGCCAGATACATTAAATCTGTCGGCGGCAGAGGCGGTATAACTATCAAATCCCTTGTAGGCTGCTGGCACCTGTCCTCTCTGTTCAGCACAGGAGACGGCGGATAAATTAAAAAAATCTTTTTCATCTAATATTTTTCCTTAACTGAAGCTGTAATCAAGGCAGCAAGACAAAGGCTTACTGCGCCGACTAAAAAAGCATATTCCCAATGATAATTTATAAAATCAGACCCCATTCCAAAAGAACATTTTGATATAAACCATGCAACAAGAGTACATACAAATACCTGAGGTCCTGCAATAAATATATTAAAAATACCCATAACAGAACCTTCCGTTCCTTTTTTAATAAACTGTGAAAGCATTGCAAACGGAAGTGCGCAAATACTTGCCCAGCCGATTCCTGCCAGCCCCATTAAAGCCGCAACGGCTTTCGGATTTTTAGAATAGAACATGCCAAGATATGCAAGAACCATAGTTATTAATGATATTATATGCACTTTTTTATTTGTATATTTAGCGGACAATATACCGATAGGTATTGCAACAACAAAACATACAAGATTGAAAATTGCAAAACAAACGGATGAAAAATTAGTTCCTGCAAGAGTTGCTTTTTCATAAAGCTCTTTTGTTGAATCCGCAACAGAAGTCAAATCCGGAACACAATATATTGTATGAACCGCATACTGTGTAAAAAATATCATCATACACATTGTGCCTATCCACGTAAAAAACTGCATTGTACAAATTTTGCCGACTTCAGGCGATAGTGCAAAAAAGTTTTTTAATGAATCGAAAAAATTCCCTTCATGAATTTCTGCAGTAGCAACATCTTTTATCATTTCTTTTTTGGTATTGTATTCCTTTATGGTGGAACAAGTCCAAATCATGCCAAGAGTAAATGCAAGTGCAGCCATGATAAACTGGGCTTCAATAGACATTTGATACCCGAAAGCCCATTTTAAAAATGGTGCCGTTCCTGCAGCCACAACTGAACCGAGTCCTATAGCAAGACTTATATATGAATTTGCAATTGAATACTGTTCCTCCGGAACAACATCAGGCACTAAAGCTCTATAAGGCCCCTGAGCGACATTCACACATGCATCAATAACCCAGATCATAATCGCTGCAATCAAAAGCGGTGTGAGCGGATGAAGATTAAGCCCAGTAAAATTATGCAAAAATTCCGCAACAGTTTCGGAATTAGGGAAAATCCATAATGCAAGAGATGCCAGAAGCGCCCCTCCTAATAAATACGGACGTCTCCTGCCAAACGGGGAAACAGTTTTATCACTTAATGCACCGACAAGCGGCTGTACAACCATACCGGTAAACGGTCCGGCAAGCCAGATTAAACCGTACAAAAATGGCGATGCACCTAAACCTTCCGTTACAGGCCCTGATAAAATTATCCTCATCTGCCATGCAAATTGAAGCCCGAAAAATCCTAAAGCAAAATTCAAAAATTGCATAGTCGTAAATTTCTTTAGAACATTATTATCTTCCATCAATATCTCCCCAAAATGTAATCTGTATATTAAGATTACTATTAAAATGCAATCAGGTCAAGCACTTATTTTAGAAACCTATTTTAAAACAATACTCCAATAATTAAGTATTGACAAATAGTAAAAAATCGTAAATAATGAAAACAGAAATAAGAATTTAGGAGGATGAAAAATGTTGTATAGAGAAGCTTTGAACTGCCCCCCCCCCAACAGAGTAACGATGTAACAAG
>CALURE010000113.1 GCA_944323095.1 Candidatus Gastranaerophilales bacterium | reverse complement strand
ACTCCTGCCCTCTTATCTTCTATAATAGGCTGGATTGCTTCGCTAACGCTCGCAATGACGCAATGTATCTATTCCCCACCCTTGAGGGGAGGGGATTAAGAGGTGGGTGACTTTCTTAAGACAGGAAGTTTAGAGGGTAAGAAGCTAGGAAGCTTGGAAAGTAAGCCATTTACATTAAATAGCTTATCCTCTAATCCTCCTACCCTCCTATCTTCTGATAATTATCCCTCACCCCAGCCCTCTCCCACAGGAGAGGGAACGGCACATTTTTTTACAATGACAGAACAAGTTCATGCAAGCCTAAGACGGCGGATGGAACGGCTACGTTCCCCCTCTCCCATAGGAGAGGGGGTGTAGAAGTTAAGGCTGCGTGCCTTTAATCTTTTCCGAAAATCCACCAGCCTTTTCTATCCTGTGTCTGCAGCTGCGGCTGGGGTTGTCCTATTCTGAAATTAGGCTTGAAAGGCGACTGTGATGCAAATACACTTCTTGATAATGTATTTATATATTTGTTGTTTAAATGCGCATAGTCAAAGAGAATTACACCTTTTGCGTTAACCTTTCTTGCTTCATGTATCAAACGTATTAAATCTTCATCTGTTCCCCCCATAAATGTTACAAAAAGACCGGCATAAAAGTCTGTGTTTCCTGATGAAACATTAATTACATCTGTCATCATTTTGTTTGCTGTTTTTGCATCGCAGGTTAAAAACAGAGGAGTAAAACCGTTTATATAACCTCTTGTAGACCACGTTTTCCAATCCTGCTGCTTATGATCAAGTGCAGCTTTTCTGTCAGGGAAAATTACTGCGCTTATGTAGGTGTGTTTGCGTCTGCCAAGTTCACCTATTTTTTTCACCACATTCGTGATCTGTTCGCGTCTGTAATTATTCCATTCAAGCCAGAGAGGGTCAGTTTTTATTAAATCAACAGGATCAACACCGTATATCATTTTAAAATCATTTCTGGCATAATCTGTGTAACCCCAGTTGGAATCCTCATTTAAAGATACGCAGTTCGGATATCTTATATAATCAAGATTTATCCCGTCAGGTTTGTATCTTGTTATGATTTCATCAACAAGCTTTACTATAAAATCCTGTACATAAGGGTTTGCCGGGTCTAGGAAATATCCGTTATGTTCTGATGAGGATTTGGAAGGCTCAAAAGAATCTGCGTCTTTTCTTATTTTATTTCCCCATGATGAATTCATGGCAAGGATGCTTTTAGGGTTGTCTTTGGGGTTCTGGGGACCTGCATAGAAAGTCTCAAACCACACGTGGATTTTTATTCCGCGTTTATGTGCTTCTTTTATCCATATTTCAAGCGGGTCAATCCCTTCAAATTTTTCATACTGCGTTGTAAAACCGTAGGCCTCCATAGTTTTGCTCGGGAATATTGTTTTGCCGTGGAAATATGTTTCTAAAAATATATTATCAATTCCGGCATTTTCAAGTCTGTCAAGTGTTGCTTCAATTTGTTTTTCAGTAGTTTCTACCGGTCTCAGCCATATTCCTTTAAGTTCGCCTTTTTTATAAGGCACAACACTTTTCAGTGCATCATTTGCAGCCTCAATCGCTGCTTGTGAATATTTTTGAACTTCATCAGGATTTTTTCTTGCTTTTTTTAAGTAGTTTTTAGCATCGTTTATGTAACTGTTAGGAAATTTCCAGTTGTAATCAGGGCTTATGCTTCTATAATATTCAAGCATTTGTTCTGCTTCGTGAATTTTCTTTTCGGATTCAAATATGAAACTTTCTGATGTTGTGTAGGTATAAATAAGGTTTGTTGCTCTGTCAATGTATATTTTAGTTCCTATTTTTATACTTGAATTCATCCAGTTTTTTGCCCTGCCGTGTCCGCTTATCACTATCCCGTTTGGTGGAATAAGCGAATCTGCGCCTGACAGTTCTGTTACCGTATTGCCTTCAACAATTGCTTCCGCGCCAAATTCATTTGTGTTAGTGCGCGGCCCGTAGTCAGGTGTATATATTACAAGCTGGTTAATCCCTCTGGCGCCCGGCAGGTAACTGCCTCCACGGTTTGTTGAAGCTGTGGGATCTATTGAATTTATCAGGTTTTTTGTATAACTGAATACTACTTCATCTTTTGCAGGCTGGTATGGGCTAAAAACTGGTGAAGCTTCTTCTGGAATTGTTATATCTGAATTGTCCAGATTTATGCCTGCTGTATTTTCCGGTTCGGTGGTAATATTTTTTATTTCATTATTTGATTTTCTTGCTGTCAGTATGGGAGTTATGTCATCTGATGCGTAAGAGGTATTTGTAAAAAATAGAATAACCGGTATTATTAGTAGTAGTATTTTGTTAAATTTCATAATAGTATTTACTCCCTGATGGTATTATAATATTCTGATTTTTCATAATTTAGCTCATTTAATAATTGTATTTTTTCTTGTAAGCTGCTATCCCTTTTTAATGAATATGATATCTCATAAAACTTTTTTGCGTTAACCAGATCCGCAAGTTTTTCATATATTACAGCAAGACGCAGATTAAGCTCGTAATTATTGTTATAACCGTTATTGTAGGCTTTGTTATAAAAATAAAGAGCTTTTTTATAATCTCGTCTTTTAAAATAGTACTCTCCAAAATAGAAGTTAGTAAAAGGATTTTGTGAATTTATGTTGTATGCTGTTGAAAAATATTCTTTTGCAAGTCTTGATTTATTTTTTGTATCATAAATCCGTGCAGTCTGAACGTAATATGTTATATTTGACGGGTTTATTTTGGTTAGCAGGTAGTATCTGTTAAGTGCAATGTCAAGATATTTTTCTCTCTGCCTTTTATTTTCAGTTTTTAAAAACAGATTAAAATATTCATCAGCTTCTTTTTTTATTATAGTTTCGTTAAGTTTGGAATAATCAAATAAGCCTGTATTATACTCTATTCTACCCTGTTTTGCTGCCAAAACAGGGGAATAGTAAAAAATCATAAAAGATAAAGCTAATAAAAGAAGTGAAAATGCTTTATTTTTATAAATCTTCATATGAAGGAGAAGTATGTATATCATGATCGTTCATAAATGAATGATCATCATAAGAAGGATCAATATACATAAAAAACTTTCTTACATATTTTACAAACGGTTCATTATAATATTCTTTTTCGACAGGTCTTTTGTATTCTTCCCCATTAGTCTGCGCAATGGATTTTTGTGCAGCTTGTATTATTGCTGTAGAATGACCGTGTTTTTTCAGGTAATCAGGACTTGTTATATCTTTAGTTGTCAACTCTGTGTACTCAGCAAATGACGGGAGTGCAAATAAAGCTGTTAATCCTGTAATTAGTAATATTTTTTTCATTTCCACCTCTGTTAGCTCTATTATTATAATACTTATTTTTACAGTTACAAAAATATTATAATTTCTTTACAAAAAATCTTCCATATATTATTTGTATGATTTTGTTATAATTTCTTCTAATTTTTCAAGGAGTTTATCTTCCGGAACTTTTGCGAGAATTTCTCCTTTTTTGAAAATAATTCCTTCTCCAATACCGCCTGCGATACCAAAATCAGCATGTTTTGCTTCCCCCGGACCATTGACCGCGCATCCCATTGTTGCAATGGTTACAGGTTTGTCCAGATTTTTAAATTTTTCTTCAACCTTTTTTGCCAGAGATATTAAATCAATTTGTGTCCTTCCGCAGGTGGGGCAAGAAATAAAGTTTACTCCTCTTTGTCTTAAGCCGAGACTTTTAAGTATTTCAAAACCTGCGCTGACTTCTTCTATCGGATTTTCTGTCAGTGAAACTCTTATTGTATCTCCTATTCCTTCTGCCAGTAGTGTTCCAAGTCCGACTGAGGATTTTATCAACCCTTTTTTTAATGTGCCTGCTTCGGTTACTCCCAGATGCAGCGGGTAAGGTATTTTATCTGCAATTGAGCGGTATGCCTCAATTGTTGTTAAAACATCTGAAGATTTAAGTGAAACTTTAATAAGGTCAAAGTCCAGATCTTCAAGAATTTTTATGTGTCCGAGCGCACTCAGGACCATTTTTTCGGATAAAGGAATGTTTTGTTCATCAATTGTTTTTTCTAAAGAACCTGCATTTACCCCGATTCTTATAGGAATTTTTTGTTGTTTTGCAAGTTTAACGACTTTTTCCACATTTTCACGTTTTCCGATGTTTCCAGGATTTAATCTCAGTGCATCTATTCCGTTATTTATACATTCTAATGCGAGTTTGTAGTCAAAATGTATATCTGCAATAAGCGGTACAGGAGATTTTTTTACAATATCTTTAACAGCTGATGCGGCTTCTTTATTAAGAATAGCTATTCTGACAAGTTCACATCCCTGTTCTGCCATTTCACTAATCTGTTTTAAGGTTGAATTTACATCTCTTGTGTCTGTGTTACACATAGATTGAACGCTGATGGGGGCATTCCCGCCAATTTTTACATTTCCGATTGTTAACTCTTTTGATTTTCTTCTTTTTATCATATTATTATAATAACATAAGAAGATTTTTTAGGAGGAAATTTTTATGAAAGTTGCAATTATTTCTGATTTACACGGTAATATGCAGGCTCTGGAGAAAGTTTGCGAAGATATTAAAAATAACAAGTGTGAAAAAGTTTTTTGTCTTGGAGATCTGGCTATGGCAGGGCCTCAGCCGAGAGCCATGGTAGATTTCGTCAGGTCTAAATCTGATTGGACTGTAATTCAGGGAAATACTGATAAAATGATTGCGGAAATGAAACCTGAGGATATTTCTGTATTAAAAGACAATGCTCCTGTCATGGCTAACGCATTGCTGGAAGAACTTATGTATATTGAAGATGAAAGAAAAAAATATTTAAGAAATCTTCCGCCTGAATTGAAATTTGAAATTGAGGGAGTAAAAATTCACCTCGTGCATGGTTCTCCAAGAAAAAATAATGAAAATATATTTCCAGATATGCCTCTTGCTGAAGTCGAAGAAATAGTTTCTTGTTCTGATGCGGATGTAATATTTTGCGGTCACACTCATATGCCGTGCGGATATCAGACAAGCAGACGGCAGACTGTTGTTAATGCGGGAAGTGTCGGCAGACCGATGACGCAAGATGCAAAAGCCTGCTATGTTATTGCAAATTTTGAAAACGGCGGGTTTTCTATAGAACACAGACTTCTTGATTATGACAGAGAACTGGCTTGCAACATTCTGATGCACAGAAATTTTGAGGGTAAAGAAAAAATTGCTCAAATGCTTATAAAACCTGATGCAAGACATATTTAGTGATGTCAAATTTGATATTTGTCATGTTCGTGTTAATATTTCGATAAGGATATTAATTTTTTATGTTTATAAATAAAGAACAGCTTATTTCTTATATAAATAAACTTAGTGAGCCGAAAGTGCTTATTGTCGGCGATCTG
>CALURE010000112.1 GCA_944323095.1 Candidatus Gastranaerophilales bacterium | reverse complement strand
TGCTTGACAATGATGATGAACTCTTTGTCTGTGCACTTTACACACGCAGAGGAGGAATAGATATTTGTCCTGTGCGCCGGAGTAAAAATTACAAACCTGATGAAGTTTTAATTTTAGGAGATGTGAAAAAATTTGCAAGAGGAAGTATTAAGCAGTAATGAATAACAGAAAATTCGGAAATGCAGGAGAAGACCTTGCATGCCGGTACTTAGAAAAACAGGGATATAAAATTTTAGAAAGGAATAAGCATTACTCGCGTTTTTGCGAACTGGATATTATTGCTCAATACAAAAATACCACTGTATTTGTAGAAGTTAAAACCCGAAAAACAGACAATTTCGGCGCCCCTTTTGAAGCAATTACAAAAACAAAGTTTGAAAACCTGAAAAAAGGGGTTCAATTCTATTTGTCAGAAAATAAGGTCAAAGATTACAGAATAGACGTAATAGGTATAACCTTAAAACCCGAAATAAAAATAGAACATTTAAAAAATATTTTTTTGTAATCATGTGCTTAAACGTACAAAAAACCGCAGAACTTAATTAAATATAACTTCCGTATCTTTTTTGAGTTTATCTGTAATCTCTCTGTAATCAACAGTTACAGGTGTAGGTTTTGAGGTCTTTATTATTTCTAAAAATATTTTTGCGTTTTCAGGCTTTTTCCCGTCTAAAAAATATTTTGAATTTGCAGCATCTTCACGCGCAGGAACGATTAAGCCGCTTTGTGCAAATTTTTCGGCACTTTCTTTTGAAGATAAAAATTCAATAAGCTTTTGCGCCTCTTTTTTATGTTTAGATGACTTTGAAATTGCCCAGCCCGAAGCATCAAGCTGAACAATACTGCCAGCATCGCCTTGCGGAAATTGTACTATATCCCAGTCAAATTTTGCATCTTCACGCAATTTGGGCACCATCCAGCGGCCTGAAAGATACATCCCTATGCGTTCCTGTAAAAACATTTGCGCCATTGTCGCGCTTGCACTTTCGGATTTCAAAGGGGCTATATGATATTTTTTTCTTAAATCCGAATAAAATTTTAGTCCTTTTTGGCTTTCAGGTGAATTTATTTCATCAGGCAATATCCCTCCGCCGCTGCTCATTAGATAAGGCAAATAAAAAAGAGGATCTTCATCAAAACTTATTGCGAATGTATTTTTATCAGTAAGCTTTTCAGCAGTTTTTAGAAAATCGTCAAATGTCCAGTTTCTTTCAGGATAAGGAATATGTTTTTTTTCAAACATATCTTTGTTATAAAAAATTACAAGATTTGATATATCTCTCGGAATTGCATAAAGTTTGCCACGAAAGCTCAGAGCATCCAGTGACTGCTTGTAAAACCCGTCCTCCGGTTCTAATTCTTCCAACACTCCCGCATTTGCATAAACGGGCAAATATAAATTATTGATAAATATCACATCAGGTGCGTTATTGGAGGCAAAAAGCAGATGAATTTTCTGAAAATAATTCTGGGGTATGTGCATAAAATCTATTTTTATATCCGGATTTTCTTTTTCAAATTCAGATAAAAGCGGTTTCAAAATATCAATTTCCGACTTTGATCCCCAGCTTGCAAACTCGATTATTGTTTTTGCATCTTTTTGCGTACAGCCTGACAAGAAAATGCTGCAAAGCAAAATTGTACAAAATATAATTTTAAATCCTGCTCTCACAAATTTTTACCTGTTACAATTCTATCAATACACCCATTTTATCATCATTAACTTCAACGAGTGATTTAAAGCCTGCAGCTTTAACCATATACACATTGGCATTGTCATGTCTTACCTGAACAGGATTTGTTATATTTGTATCAAATTTTTTCAAAACAAATATTTCATCCTTAACCTTTCCGACAAGAGCAGACTTCCCGTCAAGGTTTACCATATAAAATCCTTTATTCTCATCAATGTTAAAGCCTGATTTTATTATCAAACCGTTCAGGTAAGAATTTTTTTGCTCATTTTTTTGACGGGTGATAGGATTTGTCTGAGATACTTTTGATTTTGTCTCTTTCAAGCGCGGAATTGCATCAGCTTCGTGATTTTGAACAACGGGAGTTTCTTTATCCAGTATTGAAAAATATTCATCAACTGATGACATTATATAATCAGAAGGCTGAAAACGCAGACGTTTTTTATCAACATCCCTTATATCAAGGTTTGCATCTTTTAGTCGTCTCGGATTAGAATGTATTATTGAATCACCGAGGTCAATATTTTTTTGTTCCTGAAGCGGGATTTCTTTTTCATATTTTTTAAATCTGCTTTTAATTTTTGAACGATCTGCTGTATCTAATGATAATTTATGGTTATCAAAAGCTTTCAGCTTTATTGTCTTATGAATTACACTGTCTTCATTTTGAACTTCTGCCGGTACAATATTATTAACCGTATCTGCTTGCGGTGTATCAAGCATTTTTTCAAGTTCCTGACGTTTTTGGGTTATTTCAACAGGTTCTGCAGGAGTTTTTATAAATGTATAATGTCCTTTATTCGCGCCTCTGGAAACAGGTTTTGCTGATTCACTGAGATAACTCTGATACTTTTGCTGCCAAGACAACTCATTGTTATTAACAATATTATTGTATTTAACAGTATTTATAACCGGAGGTGTTTTGGCAAGATGATCAATAAATGCATCTTTAAGTTTTTTCCTTTCAAGTGCAAAAACTTTCAGAATATTGGAAATTATACCTAACCCTGCCAGTACCGCTAATATAATACCTGTATTTTTCAAAATATTTGAATTTTTTAAGCCAGCAAAAGCATCTTTTAAATTACCGGTCAAAGACGTTAAAATATTCTCTTTATGCACAACCGGCAATTCTTGAATATCTTTAATTTCTTCCACAGGATTTGCCGGCGGTACCGCAACTGATATTAAATCAGTTTTTGGAGCTTCCTGAACAGCTTTTTCCTGTTTTGCTTCTTGAACAAGTTCTGTTAAAATTGTTTTCTTATGCTGCTGCCGTTTTTCTATTTTTTGCGGGTTTACTTCTGTAAGCTTTATTTCAGGAGCCTTAGTTACAGTTTGTTTAACTTTATCGGCAGATTTGTTTATTTTTACCTGCGCCTGCGGTTTTTGTGATTCTTTAACGGTATTTTTTACAGGCTGCGGGGCTTTATTTACAGTAATTTCCGTTTTAGGCTTTGACTGCATTTTAGGCTTTGTTTGCTGGGAGGTTAGAGTATTTTTTACAGCATTTGCCTGCGCAATCAATGTCTGGTATTCTTTTTGCTCGGCAGTGAGCGGGGAACTTTTCTGTGTTCTTGTTTTTATATCAAGCGGTTTTGTTGTAATAAGTGTAACTTTTGTATAACCGCCGTTTGTATCATTCACATTTTTTACATTAACATCCGATACAAGTTCTTTCACTCCGTTAAGACTTGACATTGAAAAGCCTGAGCTTTGAACCTTAGGGATAAGAATAACGTATTTATTGTCAGATTTTTTTCTTACCAGCACATTGTCATTATAAGTATTTGACGTAAACAGTGTAACATCAACGGAATTATTTGATGATTTTTTTAAATCAAGCTGCACAAGATTATTAGCGTCATCTGCAGCACCTGCCCAAACTGATGATGCTGCCAGAGTAAGCAATAGAGCGATGCTGATTATGTTATTTTTCTTCACTGCCATTTTCTACCGTTAATTTTTCCCACATATATATAATACTTTGAGAGAAAAAAATTTGCCACTTTTTTTAAAATTTATTCTTTTATGTTACAATTTATGAACAAATTATAACATACAATACAGGAATTTTATCATATGAAAAGCGGATTTACAAGTATTATAGGAAGACCTAATGTCGGGAAATCAACACTGTTAAATCAGATTTTAGAACAAAAAATTGTTATTACTACAAATAAGGCTCAAACAACGCGCAAAAGAATTAAAGGGATTTACACAGCTGATGAAGGGCAGATTGTATTTATAGATACTCCCGGAATTCATAAACCTTTGAATAAACTCGGAGAATTTCTTCTTGATGAATCCAAAATGGCTGTACCTGATGCAGATTTAATACTTTTTCTTGTCGATGGCTCTGAACCTGCCGGCAAAGGCGATAAATGGATTGCGCAAAATATTTTGCAGACTGAAATTCCTGTGATTATTGTAATGAACAAAGTTGACAGGATTAAAAACATGAATAAGGTTGAAGAAAATCTGTTAACTTATAAACTATTATTTGAAAAAAATTATCCTGTTGTAAAAATTTCAGCAAAAACCGGCAGGAATATCGATACACTTTTAAAAAACATTTACAAAAATCTACCCGAAGGCAATCTTTTGTATCCTGAAGATATTGTAACAGAAGAATCTATGCGTGATGTAACAGAAGAAATTATAAGAGAAAAAATTCTTCTTAATACCTCGGATGAAATACCGCATTCCGTAGCTGTTAAAATTGAAAGTTACATTGAAAATAACGATATTGACCGAATTTATGCAACAATCTACTGTGAAACGAAAAGCCAGAAGGGAATTTTGATAGGCAAAGGCGGCAGTCTTCTGAAAAAAATCGGCACAGAAGCCCGTCAGGATTTAGAAAAAATCACAGAGAAAAAGGTGTTTTTAGGGCTTGAAGTCAAGGTCGAAAAGGACTGGCGAAAAAAAGAAAATTCCCTTAAAGCCTTTGGTTACGAGCAGGAAAAGTAATTTTATCACCACGGGTAATCTTTAGCCATTTCCCAGCCGTCATTCATAATTAAAGCAGCACACCAGTACCCGCTTTTGTTTACATTACAGGCAAGACTGCTACCTCCGATAATTTTATCTCTGTTATATTCTCCATAACTCCAATTACTTGATGGACCATCTGCAGTGGTTCCTTGTCCTCCAAGCGGCTGTAAGCCGTATTGGCTTGTAAATACAAATAAAAATGTATCTCTGCCTATTTGATTAGGGAAAGCAAGACCATTTGTATCAATTCCTACCCAGATACAATTTTCAGAACCGTAATGCAAAGTAATTAAAACACCGTCTGCAAGCATGATGTGATATCCATTACTGTCTGATGCATATGTAGTTCCAGTATAGTTGCTGCCGTTAAGCAGTTTTCTAGGTGCTATATCCCACAATTCTGAAGATGTATATTTTTTAGTGTATTGAAAATATTTATCAAAATAGATATTAAAAAACTCCCTTCCGTTCAATTTTATATTCCAGTATTGAACTTCTCCATTGTCAAGTTCTGACATTTTAATTGCCTGTTGAACTACGCTGTATGCTTTTTTTAATCGTGTAACTGTTTCTTTTTTCTTGTAATTTGCGATTAATGACGGCATAGTGAGTGCCGCAACAATACCTATAATTCCAAGGGTGATTAAAACCTCAGCCAAAGTAAATGCGGTGTGACGGACATTGTCAGTAATGTCTACGTGCGT
>CALURE010000111.1 GCA_944323095.1 Candidatus Gastranaerophilales bacterium | reverse complement strand
TTTTCAAAATACCTTTCCAGACTGTCTGCAATCGCTTTAGCATACTGCTTTTGAAATTCGGGATTTATCAAATTTGCGTTATCTTCAGGATTTATAAGGTAAGATACTTCTATTAAAATACTCAAAGCATTTGTGTTTCTGACAACTGCGAGACTTCCCTGCCGAACCTTATCATCAGGCACACCTATTTCTGATGTGACTGTATCCATAATTATATCCGCAAGAGGTTTGGATTGCGGATAATAATAATAAATACTTGTTCCGCGGTTTTTATTAGGATCAGCACCATCTGGAAGTGCATTTCCGTGAATGCTTAAAAATACAACGGCATCTCCGTAATTTGCAATTTCAACTCTGTCTTTCAAGCTTACGTAATTATCTCCGGAACGTGTCATAATTACATGCGCTCCGCGTTTTTTTAGCTCTGTCTGAATATATTTGGCAATAGAAAGATTTATATCTTTTTCTTTATCACCCAGACATCCGATACCGCCGGCTTCATCTCCGCCGTGGCCTGCATCTATCGCTATTCTAATATTATGCAAAGGTCTGAATGAATTAGTAATTATCGGTTTTCTAATCTTCAATATAAAATCATTTTCCTGATATTCACCGCTGTAACCGATTAATTTACGGCCGCTCAGAGCGTCTTTTATCGGGAAATCAAATGTATAAATATTATTTTCCACATCTTTTATATTGTAAAACTTCATTATAAAAGGATCACCCTCAATCATTTCAAACGGCACCCTTCTTGTAAGATGAAACACAAACGTAAAATAATCTTTCCCGTCAATATATTCATAACCGCTCATCTGAGCCAAATCTAAATTATCTGAGCCTGTTAATTTAACATTAGTCTTGGAAATCCAGCCGGACTTGTCTTTTCCGAGTATAACACGGTAAAAACCGTCTTTTTCACCATCTGCCTGCAATTTAATATCTCTTTGCAGATGCGCAATTCTGTTAATCCCCGCATCAACCGGAGTTGAACGAAGCGGTGCATCCTCTGTTGTTACAGAAAGTATTTTTTTACTGCTGTACGGAGAAAATACTGATGGTGTAACATTTGCAGTCTTTAAAGCCTGTTTTGTAATCACAAAAATCTCTCTTTGCTCTCCTGATTGCAGAATAAAAGTATTGTCTCCGCTATTTAAAGGTACAACGTATGCAAAAGCCCCTGTCGGATGCAAAGGAACATTCTGTCCGTTAATTTTTAAAGGCGCAGCGGATGAGCCTATAAAAAATGTTGATTTTGCATTGATAATCACATCATTTTTCTTAGGATAAACAACCTCAAATGCAAATGCCTGACTGCCTAATAATATCAACCCCGCTAATAAAAGTAACTTTTTCATATTATCATTATATAACAAAGTTAAAATTATTTAATATTTAATTATTTTACCATTCCTTATGCTAAAATAATAGAATAAAGAGGGATATGTTTTGAGAGAAAGATTGCGCAATAAAAGAGAGCCGGAAAAAGAAAACGATAAACGAAGCAAAAAACTTGATCAGATTGTTGGTTTTTTACATGTATTTTTTGCCGGATTTATGACCCTGCTGATAATTTATCTGTTTTTTATAATGGTTGTAGACACCGGAAAATACAGAGCACGTGCAAGAAGCCAGAGAGTCGGAAGAATATTTTCGATGCGCGGAGACATTTACGACAGAAACGGTATAAAACTTGCAACAGATAAAGTTTATTCGGATGTTTACGCACACCCTTCAGATTATGACCATTCCCCCGAGGAGCTTGCAAAAATTCTTGCACCTATACTTAAAATGCCGAAAGATACTCTTTTGCAAAAATTGAAAAAACCCGGGCCCGTAATAACTCTGAAAAAAGATATAGACAGAAATGCTGCAAAACAAATTGCCAAACTTCATCTAAGAGAAATAAGCCTTGGCAAAAAAAATACCAGAGAATACCCCCAAGGAACTCTTGCCGCGCATATTTTAGGGTATTATAACTTTGATGCAGATATCGCAAACGGAGTTGAATATACAGCAAAAGACAGACTTGAACACGTTGTAAATACCGTAAAATACCAGAAAACCCGCGACGGCAAAATCATATACGATTTTACAACCGACCCTGTGGCCACTACCACAAACCCTAAAGGTGAAGATGTTACTTTAACCATTGATGCTGCAATTCAACACGTGTGCGAAAAAGAAATAGAAAAAATGGTTAAAGATAAAGAAGCTGAACGTGGAACAGTAATTGTAATGAACCCGAAAAACGGAGAAATCTTAGCCTATGCTGTTTATCCGACATTCGACCCGAACAATTATAAAAAAGCAACCCCGCAGCAGTTAAAAAACTGGACATTGACAGACGTATTCCCGCCCGGATCTACGTTTAAAACCATTACAGTTGCAAGTGCAATGGATTTAGGAAAAATTAACGAACATTCAACCGTCCTTGATACAGGTAAAACAACAATCGGAAAATGGGAAATCAAAAACTATGACTATGATGTTCACCCGTACCCGGGAAATATTACACTTGAATATTTATTTGAACATTCCAGCAATATCGGTTCAATAAATATCGCCAGAACCATGAGTCCTGTTGAATTTTACGGAGTATTGAAAAAATTCGGGCTCGGAACTAAAACAGGAATTGATTTGCCTGGAGAATCATCCGGTCTGCTTCCTTACTGGGCACACTGGGATCAGGGAATTCATGCAACAATGGCTTACGGATACGGAACATCCGTTACTGCCATACAAATGATTTCGGCTGTTCAGGCTCTGGCAAACAACGGTGTGCGTGTAACTCCGCACATTATAAAATATCCGCAGGAAGAATACGATAACAAAATTCATTACACGCAGGTAATAAAACCGGAAACCGCAAAAGCAATAACACGATTGCTCTCCGCAAGCGTAAATAACGGTAAATCTGTTATTAAAATGGATAAGTATAATGTTGCCGCCAAAACAGGGACCTCAAGAAAGCCTAAAGAAGGCGGTTCAGGTTACACCCCGTATATGTACACCTCAACAATCGGCTATTTACCCGCATCAGACCCGCAGGTATTGATATACGTTATGGTAGACAGCGCTAAAGTAGGTGCTATCTGGGGGAATACCGTTGCAGGTCCTGTTTTCCATGAAGTTGCAACACAGGTTGCAAGAATTATGAATATTAAACCCGACAAAGTTACCCCGAAAAAACAAACAAAGGAGATATAAATGAAACTTGATGAACTTATTGAATATTTAGACTACAAAGATTTGATAAACTTCAAAAATATAGATATAACAGGAATTTCTTACAATTCTAAAACCACAAAAAAAGGCGATATATTTGTATGTCTTGTCGGAGAGCATACAGACGGACATGAATTTGCCGCCAGTGCAATTGAAAACGGTGCAGCTGCACTTCTTGTTGAAAGAAAAGTAGAAGGAACAAAAGTTCCGCAGGTTGTAGTATCTTCAACGCGCCACAAAATTGCTGATATTGCAGACAGGTTTTACTCAAGTCCGTCAAAAGGCATAAACCTCATAGGAGTAACAGGCACAAACGGCAAAACAACCGTAACTCATTTAATCCAGAAAATTTTTGAAGAAAACAAACAAAAATGTGCTCTTATCGGCACACTCGGCTACAAATTATCTTCAAACGGAGAATATAGAGACGCAAAGCATACCACCCCTCAGGCTCCTGAATTACAGGCTACATTGAGAATGATTAAAGATGTTGAAAAAATTGATAATGTTGTTATGGAAGTAAGTTCTCATGCGCTAGATCAAAACAGAGTTGGCGGCTGCAGATTTAACGGTGCAGTATTTACAAACCTTACTCAGGATCATTTAGACTATCATATTACAATGCAAAATTATTTCAAAGCAAAAGCCCTTCTTTTTGAACACCTGACGGAAGGCGATTTTGCGGTTATTAATGCTGACGATGAATACGGCGACAGATTTATAAGTGTTGTACCTGAAGGAGTCAGGGTTTATACATACGGGGTAAAACAGCAAAGCGATGTTATGGCTAAAGATATTAATTTTTCACTTAACGGAGCTGAATTTATTTTAGTAACCGGCGACCACATAAACCCGAACGGCTCAAAAGAATACAAAGTTAACCTGCACATGAACGGAATGTTCAGTGTTTATAATGTACTTGCAGGTGTAACAACAGCACTTGCATCAGGAATTGACATAGAAACAGCATTAAAAGCACTCCAAAATGTCAAAGGTGTTGCAGGCAGATTTGAAGTTGTAGTAAAAAAACCGCTCGTTATAGTTGATTACGCACACACACCTGACGGCCTTGAAAATGTTTTAAAATCAGCAAGAGAAATAACTCCCGAAGACGGTAAACTTATCTGTCTTTTCGGATGCGGAGGAGACAGAGACGCAACAAAACGGCCTAAAATGGGAACTATTGCAGAAAGGCTCGCTGATAAAATAGTAATAACAAGCGATAACCCGAGATCTGAAGATCCGCAGACTATTATAACCGATATTATTGCGGGGTTAAAATCCGTAAACACGGAAAGCGTAATAGTTGAACCTGACAGAGGAGCTGCTATTGCTCTTTTGAAAACAATTGCAAACAACAATGACGTTGTTGTGATTGCAGGCAAAGGTCATGAAGATTATCAGATATTGAAAGATAAAACAATTCACTTTGACGACAGAGAAGAAGCAAGAAAAGTATTTGAAGGAAGTGTTATTTAATGAAAACAAAACTTCTAATTGAACAGCATTTCCACGGATGTTTCGGTATTGATTTTAATACCGCATCTGTTGATGATATTTTGTTCCTTTCAAAAGAGATTTTAAAGTACGGTATCGGCGGGATTTTCCCGACACTTGTAACGGATTCTGTCGAAAATACAAAGCATGCAATTTCGGTAATCAAAGAGGCTTCAAAGCGCCAGATGCCAGATATGGCAAAAATTCTCGGAATACATCTAGAAGGAATATTTCTTAATCCGGAGAAAAAAGGCATTCATAATCCTGAATATTTTTTAAAACCGACAATAGAAAATTATAAATTAATCGAGGACGATTTTATAAAAATTATAACTCTTGCACCTGAACTATGTTTAGATACCCTGCCCTTGAGGGAGGGTCGAAATCTATCTGATTTCGGGGAGGGGTTAATTAATTACCTCCAATCAAAAAACATCAAAATTCATGCAGGTCACTGCACCGGCGGAGATTTAACAGGCTGCACAGGTGTAACGCATCTTTTCAATGCTATGTCAGGAATAACGCACCGTGGGAAATCAACAGCACTTTCAGCACTTATTGATGATAGTATTTATACTGAAATTATCGGCGATGGAGTTCATGTATCTGAAGAAGCTTTAAAATTAACTTTTAAGGCCAAGCCTGAAGATAAAGTAATACTTATCAGCGACTGCCTGCCAATAACTAAAAGTGAATTGAAAACAATGATTTTT
>CALURE010000110.1 GCA_944323095.1 Candidatus Gastranaerophilales bacterium | reverse complement strand
GATTTTGACGATATGCTCATGCTTACCGTAAAACTTCTTGAGCAGTGCAAAGAAGTTCGTCAATTGTATTATGACAGATTTCAGCATATTCTGGTAGACGAGTTTCAAGATACCAACATGGCTCAATACAAGCTTATCAATATGCTATACACCAATAACGAAGCTGAAATTCCCGACGAACGTTCGCTTTGCGTTGTAGGAGATGTAGACCAATCCATTTACAGCTGGCGCGGCGCTGATTATACAATTATTCTGAATTTCCAGAAAGACTTTAAAAAGACTAAATTAATCAAACTTGAGCAGAATTACCGTTCGACCGCCAATATTTTGAATGTTGCAAACGCAATTATTGAAAACAATACAGAACGTGTTGATAAAGTTCTTTATTCAAATAAAGGCGAAGGCGAGCTTATAGATTACTTTGAAGCGCAGGACGAAGCTGATGAAGCAAACTTTATCGCAAGCCGCATAAAGCAGGATTCAGGCGGTGACTACAACCGCTATGCAATACTTTACCGTACAAATTCACAATCCCGTGCTCTGGAAGAAGCCTGCATGGCTGCAGGAATTCCATACAGAATTTACGGCGGTCTGAAATTCTACGATCGTAAAGAAATTAAAGATATTATCGCTTATTTGAAATTAATCTATAATCCTGATGATTCGCAGAGTTTCAGAAGAATAGTGAATGTTCCGAAACGTTCAATCGGCGACACTACAATTAAAAACTTATCTGATTTTGCGGACAAAGAAGATATAAGCCTTTTTCAAGCCTGTCAGAGAATTGAAGAAGCTATTGAAATTCCGCCAAGAACAAGAGCAAAACTGCGTGATTTTTCACAGCTTATTTTGAAATTTAAAGATGCAGTAAATTCATACACCCTGCAGGAATTTGTAACTCTTGTAATTGAAAAAACAGGCTACTTAGCAGAATTGCAGGCACAGAATACACCTGAAAGCGAAGCAGATATAGAAAACCTGCAGGAACTTGTAAACGTTGCCGGCGAATTTGTCCCCGAAGAACCTGAAAATGCACTTGGGGAATTTTTACAGCAGGTAGCTTTAGTTTCTGACCTTGACGGAATGGACGATATTGCAAACAATGTTACCTTAATGACTTTACACTCTGCAAAAGGTCTTGAATTTCCGGTAGTCTTTCTTGCAGGCTGTGATGAAGGAGTTTTTCCTCACCAAAGAACCTTTAATGTGCCTTCAGAAATGGAAGAAGAACGCCGTTTGATGTATGTAGGTGTTACACGTGCGGAAGAAAAATTATACCTTACATCAGCCAAACGACGCCAGATGTGGGGTGAATACAAATATTACAATCCTTCAAGATTTATTGAAGAAATTCCACGTCAGCTGCTGAATTCTATCGGATTTGAAGGTTCAACAAGCGGAACTTCAACTTTCCAGAATGCGGTTTCACGTGCTAGAACAGGGAAATCAGATTTCTCATATTCCGCGGCTCAATCTGACAGTTACGGATATGTTAAACCGTCGTCGGGTTTTGGTAAAGGCTTTGTAGCCCCGACACGCGGACTTGCAACGGGAAATTCACAAAGTGATAGGCAAAGACAAAATTCTACTTACGAGCAGCGTCCGCACAGAACCGCCTCCCGCACAATCCTTGTAAAATCAAAAGAAAACAAAGAGCGCGATGAGCAAAAAGTTAAAGAGTTCTTTAAAGATAATGCAATAAAACGTATGCTTGAAGAAAAGAAGCAAAAAGAACGACAGCAGCAACAGGCCGAAGCCGAACGCAAGAAAAAAATGGAAACACCGATTGAGTACGTTTTTAATGAAGGCGAACGAGTCTTTCACGACAAACTCGGCATCGGACATATAAAAGAAGTTACACAGATCGGCGACAGCATGATGTACACAATAGATTTCGGCCGTCAAGGAGTAAAAGCTATGGATGCAGCTTACGCTAAACTTAAAAAGTTTTAATATTATTAATCTTCTACATCAAAAAATTTTGCCGCGCTTACATTCAAAGCTTCTGATATCTTGTGAACCATTTTTAAACTGATATTTTTATGTCCGTTCTCTATTTGGCTTATATAACTCTCATCACATTTTACAAGTTCGCCAAGATAAGCTTGTGTGTAATCTGTCAAATTCCTATAGTATTTAATTTTTAAGCCAATACGTTTTCTAAACTGTTCAAAATTCATACAAATAGATTAAATAATTTGACAGACAAACAAAATTGTAGTATTATACAATAAACTTGATTTATTTGTAAAGTTAAAAGAACAATTATGGACGATAAAGAACTTAAAAAAGAAATTTTGGGAAGCCTCGATGTAATCAGACAGGCTGTCGACAACCTTTATGAAACAAATTATGAATGCGTAACAGACATCAGAAGCAGATTAGAGTATATTAATCTTGTAATTATAAAAAACTTAAACGAAAAAATTTAAATAATACAAAGTTTCTCTCTTATATCCTGCTAAACCTTCTTCAAAAGAACAACCGCATGCGCTTCAATCGCAAGTTCCTGCCCTACTGCATCCATTTTTTCATTGGTTTTTGCTTTTATGGAAATTCTTTCGGGTTCAACAGAGAGAATACGGCATAAAACTTCTTTCATTTTCGGGATATACGGCATCATTTTCGGCTGCTGGGCTATAATATTACTATCCAGATTTTCTATTATATATTTTCTTTCTTTTATAAGGTTATAAACGTCAGTTAAAAGTTTTGTACTGTCTGCATCTTTATAAAGTTCGTCAGTGTCGGGGAAAAGTGTACCGATATCTGCAAGGGCAAGTGCCCCGAGCATTGCATCTATTATCGCATGGATTAGAACATCAGCATCTGAATGCCCCAGAAGCCCTTTTTCATGCGTAATTTTTACCCCGCCGATTATTAAATCTCTGCCTTCTGTGAGTTTGTGGATATCATAACCTGAGCCTATTCTGTACATTTGAACCTCTTTTCCAAATTCATATTAACATATGATTTGTAAAAAGTAAATTTATAGTAGTCTAAACAAAGAAAGGTTAAATATTATGATACTTGTTGCAAATTTAGAAACATTATTAAAACATTGGGTTTTCACTCTTATATTTATTATAGTTCTTACAATAACAGGTATATTTGCTTATCGTATAGCTGTTAAATCCAGAAAATATTACAAATGTCCGCAATGCGGCGAAAGTTTTTGTTCCGAGCATATGGATTCACAATTCTGTAAAGTCTGCGGGGCAAAACTTGAACAAACTTACGATACAAATGTTAACGATAAAGTCGTATAGGAGAAAAATTTATGATTAATCGCAGTGATTTACTTGCAGGAACCCGTCCGGAAGTAGGAAGCAGAATTCTGGTAACAGAAAAAGAATCGTTTGAAGGTTATCAGGTAATGGATTACAAAGGCATGGTATGGGGTATTTCCATGCGTTCAAAAGATGCTATACAGGATTTATTTATGGGAATCAAACAGTTTGTAGGCGGAGAGCTTACATCATACACGGAACTTTCTGACGAATCCCGCCAGAAAGCATTAGACAGACTGCTTGCTTCTGCAAAAAGAATTGGAGCAAATGCTGTTATTAATTTTAGATTTGAAATTTCTGCATACCAGTACAGCGGAAATGCCGAAGTTGTTGCATACGGCAACGCTGTTGTAATTGAACCTATAAAAAACTATGTTCCAATGGGCGGTATGGGAAATATCCTTGCCGAATTTGTCGATGCATATATGATAAGTAAAGGAATTTCCTCACAGCATATTGCAGATAAAAAACATGAACAGGCTATTCAGTCTCCAACAGGTGAACTTATTGAAAATGGCGGATTTAAATTTGTACTTTGTCCTGAATGTAAAACTAAATACAAAGTTAACACGGACGAAAGCGGAAACAACAGCATAAAAGGACTGAAAGATGTTGACGGCACCGAACCCGGTACACAGATATACTGTCTGAAATGCGGCACCAAATTTACAATTCCGGAAATTTAGTATTCATTTAATTTTACAAAATTTATCAATAGCTTTTACAAAACCGTTATTAACAACGGTATCGGTTATGAAATCGGCACATTCCTTTAATTCGGGTGTGCCGTTTCCCATAGCAACCTTTATTCCGCCGGATTTTAAAAGTTCAATATCGTTGTTCTGGTCGCCTATTGTCAAAACTTCATCTTTTTTTATGCCCCATTTTTTACATAAGTATTCGACGGCACAGGACTTTCTGGCATCTTTGTTTGAAATTTCACAAAAATAGGGGGTAGATTTAACTATATAAAGTTCAGGATATTCTTTTTCCAGATAGTTAACCCAGCTTGTAACAGTATCTGCATCACCGTACTTAATAGCAAGAATTTTGTTTACGTTTTTAATCTCCAGACTGTCAAACGGGCAGACAGTGTAATCTATATATCTTGCATCAGTGTATTTTCTGATTGTTTCATCGTCTTTTTCCACATACAAAATATCATCCATATATAGATTAATGTGAATATTGTTATCTTTTGCCCATTTAATTATTTTTTTTGCATAATCTGGAGACAAATCTTTTCGGTAATAAACTTTTCCGTCTTTAGAGTTATCCTTAATCATTCCGCCCTGATAAGAAACTATCGGAGTTTTGAGTCCCAGTTCATCTGCAAGAAATGTCGCGGCCTTATGCATTCTGCCTGTGACAAGCACAACTTTAACCCCGCTTGCAGAGAGTTTTTTTATACAGTCTTTAACTTCGGGTGTAAAACCTCCAAAGTCCCAGTTCAAAATTGTTCCGTCAATGTCTGTTGCCACCATTTTTATTTTTTTGTTCTCATCAGACATATTTTTACCTCTTAATCTGTGCTCTTAAAAGTGCGCAAAGTGTTTTTGCGTCATTAATTTCCCCGTTATCAATCATTTTTAATACATCATCATATTTGTATTCAAAAGCCTGAATGATTTCGCCTTCATCTGGGTGGCAATGAGTAAATTTTAAATCCTCTGCTTTGAAAAGATAAAGCTTTTCATCACTATATCCGGGGGATGTGTAGACATAACCAAGTTTTGTCCATTTTTCAGCGCAGTAGCCTGTTTCTTCTTCCAATTCTCGTTTAGCAGCTTCGAAAGGATCTTCTCCTGGTTCAAGTTTGCCTGCCGGAAGTTCAAATAAAACTTTTTTCATAGGATACCTGAATTGTTTAACCAGCAGAATTTTATCTTCTTTACAGGCCAAAATCACTACACCGCCCGAATGTTTAACAACTTCCCTGAAAGATTCACTACCGGTCGACAGTTCTATTTTGTCTTTATAAAGCTTTACCACCCTGCCGTCATAAATCAATTGCGAATCAATAGTCTTTTCCGTAAATTCCATATCTTAATATTAACATGAAAACAAATTAGTAAAAATATTTATTACAAGGGACTTATATCGCAGTTTACTCCAGATATCCTGAGAAAATAGGCATAATGTCATTCCAAACTTGTTTCGGAATCTTATCATTGCTAGATGCTGAAACAAGTTCAGCATGACACTTTTACCCGTAATTAGTGTAAACTGCAATATAAG
>CALURE010000109.1 GCA_944323095.1 Candidatus Gastranaerophilales bacterium | reverse complement strand
CACTTAATAGTTACAGAAAGGCAAAATATGAAATTTGATATAGATTATGTTGAAAAATTAGCAAAAGTTTTAGCTGATAATTCGCTGACAGAAATTTCTCTTGAAGATGGCGAACAGGCTATTACGTTGAGAAAAGAAGTTATGGGTGTTGCAGCCGCTCCTGTTGCAGTTCCGGCTGCTCAGGCGGTACCGGCGGCTCCATTAAATCAGGCTGCTCCGGCTGAACAAAAAGAAGTTAAAAAAGGCAAACCTTTAACATCTCCTATGGTTGGAACATTCTATTCTGCACCTTCTCCGGATGCCGATCCGTTTGTTAAAGTCGGTCAGACTGTTAAAGAAGGTGATGTAGTCTGCATAGTTGAGGCTATGAAATTAATGAATCAAATAGAAGCAGAATTTGCAGGCAAAGTTGTTGAAATTTGTGTAGAAGACGGACAGCCTGTCGAATTCGGTCAGGTTTTAATGTATATAGAATAAAAGTTTAAGGGTTTAAAAGTTGAAGGGTTGAACAGTTTGTTCCCCCCTTCTTTTTACAGGAAAGTATAAAATATGTTTAGAAAAGTATTAATAGCAAACAGAGGCGAGATAGCGGTTAGAATTATTAGAGCCTGCAGAGAAATCGGAATTCCGACAGTTGCAATTTATTCTCAGGCAGATGCAAATTCTCTTCATGTAAGATTGGCAACAGAGGCTTATTGTATTGGACCTGCTTCCAGCGCTAAAAGTTATTTAAGCATTCCTGCGATAATTTCGGCAGCGATTGTGTCAGGCGCAGATGCTATTCACCCCGGTTACGGATTTATGTCTGAAAGAGCGGATTTTGCTGAAATTTGTGCAAAACACGGGATTAAGTTTATCGGTCCTACGGCTGAAGCTATGCGAAAAATGGGTGATAAAGCAACAGCCCGCAAGACAATGATTGAAAATAATGTTCCTGTAACACCGGGAACAGGTATTTTGAAAACACCGGAGGAGGTGAAAGAATTTGCGCATAAAGTCGGTTATCCGATTATTTTGAAAGCTACAGCCGGCGGGGGCGGGAAAGGTATGAGAATTTGTCGTTCGGATGACGATGTGGAAACTAATATGAACCTTTGTCAATCTGAGGCCCAGAATTTCTTTGGTAATCCTGACGTTTATGCAGAAAAATATCTGGAAAATCCGCGTCATATTGAGGTTCAAATTCTCGCAGACCAGTATGGAAATGTTGTTCACTTAGGTGAAAGGGACTGCTCTATTCAAAGACGCCACCAAAAATTGCTTGAAGAAGCTCCGTCTCCTGCTATTGATGAAGCAACACGTAAAGAAATGGGAGCGGCAGCTGTCAGGGCAGCAAAGGCTATAAATTATGAAAGCGCAGGAACTTGCGAATTTTTACTTGACCATGACGGTAAATGGTATTTTATGGAAATGAATACAAGAATTCAGGTTGAACACTGCGTTACTGAAATGATTTCCAATATTGATTTAGTCAGAGAGCAGATAATGATTGCGTCAGGCGAAAAACTTGATTTCACTCAGGATGAAATTGTACTTCGCGGTCATGCAATAGAATGCCGTATTAATGCAGAAAATCCGGAAAAAGATTTTATGCCTAATCCGGGAACCATTACAGGCTATGTTACTCCCGGCGGATTTGGCGTAAGAGTTGATTCTCATGCATATCAGGATTATGCAATTCCGCCTTATTATGATTCAATGATAGGAAAGCTTATCTGCTGGGGCAGAACTAGAAATGAAGCCCGCAGAAGAATGTACAGGGCATTGAAAGAGTATGTTATAACCGGTGTGGAAACAACTATTCCTTTCCATCAGGAAATCATTGAAGATCCTGTATTTATGAGCGGGAATTTCAATACGGGATTTATTGAAGATTTCTATAAAAGAACGGGGAAATACAATAAATAAGTCTAATATTGTCATTCTGAACTTGTTTCAGAATCTAAAACCATTTTAGCAGGTATGTACTTAGAAAGCTAACAAGGTAGGAACGCTTTGCTTATCCCACCCTACCTGCTCTCGCCCCTTTGGGGCGAGAGGACAAAAATCATCCTCATCCCCGGCCCTCTCCAATGGGAGAGGGTATAGTTAACATTTCATTGGTCGGTATTTAAAAATCAAAAAAATCTTTAACGGGGATATCTAATTTTTCTGCAATATCTATTAAAAGTCCTAAACTTACGCATCTTTTGGCAGTTTCAATTTTAGCCAGATGCTCTCTTGAGATGTCTAGTGCTTCTGCAAGCTGGTTTTGTGAAAGCCCTTTGGCTTTTCGAAATTTGAATATGTTTCTGCCCAATTGTAAAATTTTTGTAGTCTTATTGTTCACAATTAAATAATATGTGGTATATTAATAAATGTATGTAGTCTTAAAGAGAACAATTGAGGTGCTTATATGAAAAGAGCTTTTATGTTGGCCGAAGATGCTGCGCACGCAGCCTACTTTAATAATATTCGTCGGGTCGCCTTCACTTTGGCCGAAGTCTTGATAACACTAGGAGTTATCGGTATTGTTGCAGCATTGACAATGCCCGCACTTATTGGAAATTATAAAAGAAAACAGACTGTTACTCAATTAAAAAAGGTTTATTCTTCCATGCAACAATCTATACAAATGTCGCAGGCTGAATATGGTGATATTCAGGATTGGGATTGGTCTCAAAATGGTCAAGATTTTTTCACTCAATATCTAGGAAAGAATTTTAATGTTGTAAAAAATTGTGGAACTGAACAAGGTTGTTGGAATAGTACAGGGATTTTGACATTAAGTGGAAAAGAATATAGTCCAAATCCTTTAAAATCAAGCGGTTGGAGTTCTCTTATATTATCTGATGGTGTGTATATTTCTTTGTTGAAACAAGATAATAACCATGTTCATTTTATGATAGATCTGAATGGAAGTAAAAAACCTGATATGCTTGGAAAAGATATTTTTGAAATGACATTTACATCTGTAGCATTTGAAGATGGGTATCATATTATCGCTAAACCAGGTCTTTATTTTTATGGTTTTGGACTTCCTATAACTTCTCTTGTTGATAATTGTAAAAAAAATAACACCGGTCAATATTGCGGAGCTTTAATTCAGTATGATGGCTGGGAAATGAGAAAAGATTATCCCTGGTAAATAATATTTAACAATAGTGTTGAAAACCTCCGAAAAATATGTTACAATAGTAACAGGTAGTATGTGTGTGAGGTTTTTGTATGGCAGGAATTAATTTGTTCTATAATTTTACAAATCCTTTTGAGAAGCAGAAAGAGCAGCGAAAAACTCAGAAAGATGCATTAATAAAGAAAAATTATGATGAAATTTATGCTCACGAATTGGCACATAAGCGCGCGGGCGGTGATCTGGCCGGACCCATTATTATAGAAAGGAATGCTGACGGAATTCCGTTTGCAGGTCATGTTGATATTAAAATGCCGTCACTAAATCCAAATAATCCTCAAAAAACAATTAACGATGCAAATACCGTAATTCGTTCTGCTATGGCGCCTTTTGATCCGTCAGATCAGGATTACAGAGTAGCTTCTCAGGCCGAAAATATAAAGATGCAGGCTCAGGCAATTAAACAGCAAAATGTCGGCAAAAAGCTTGATTATACTGTGTAATTGTGACTTATACAGCATTTTACACTAAATAATATCTAAGTTGTATTCAGTCATTCTTAAGTGAGCGTGCCGCTCCACCCGTTGCATAGATACGTAGGGCGGGATAAGTGTATGCGTTCCCACCGGACTCATTGCAGAGGTCAGGCCTGTATAATAAAAGAGTTTTTTAATAATTCTACCAACACCGTTATAAATGAAATAAGCCTGCCCTCTAGCCTTCTGACCTTCATGTAATCAGCCCTCTCCCCAGCCCTCACCCATGGGAGAGGGAGCAATCTGTCATCCCGAACTTGTTTCGGGATCTCAAGAGACAATAGCGTGCCATTCTGAGCTTTGAGGCGAAAGAATCCAGCCAATTGAAAATAATAACAAACATTATTGTGGGAACGCTTCGCTTATCCCACCCTACAAATTGAAATGAGTTCAGCAGACATTCAGAAAAAACAAAGGGTTGGGATTATTTATGAGATCAAGTGATGTCAGAAAATTAATCTGATATTAATTGTTTGTGATATAATCATGCTCGTATGAGTTTACAGTTCAGGTACTATGCTAAGGAACTTTTGAACATTGCCCTGCCGATTATTATGGGAAATCTCGGATTTATCCTGATCGGGGCAGGCGATGTGCTTGTTGCCGGGCATCATTCAACGGATACTTTAGCTGCTATCAGTATTGCAACTGCGATTACAAATTGTATTCAGACATTCGGTGTCGGATTAATCTCAAGTGTATCGCCGCTTTTGTCAAATTTCCGCGGTGAAAGGAAAAGCGCTAAAAAATACTTTTATCCTACTATAAGATTTGCTATGCTTCTTGCATTTATAATTATGCTTGCTGTTCTTGCATTTATACCGGTTATAGATTATTTGCATTTTGCGCCGAAACTGGTTCCGATGATTAAAGAATACATGTTTATCACGGCATTTGCGACATTTGGAGCATATCTTCATTCTGCTTTAAAGGAATTTTTGCAGGCTTTTGAAATTGTTGTATTTCCGAATTTAATCACTGCAATTGCAGTATTTTTAAATGTTGCATTATGTTTTGCGATGGTATTCGGATTTGGACCTATTCCTTCTATGGGAGTTGTGGGCTTAGCTGTTGCAAGTTTTATAATAAGATATTTTATGGGATTTGCGCTGTTAATATATTGTTTTACGTTGATGAATTTTAAAGATTATAAGGATTTTGAGTATTATAAGAGTTTGATAAGAATAGGAATACCTATTTCATGTGCAGTAATGGTTGAATTTATTGCGTTTAACAGTGTTGCGATACTTATGGGAAGGGTTGACGGTGTTTATGCCGCTGCGCAGAATCTTGTTTGTACATTAACAACAATTTCGTTTATGGTGCCTTTTGCGGTATCAAATGCTATTGCTGTTAAAGTCGGGTTTGCAAACGGGGCAGGAAATTTCAAAGATTTAAAAAGATATTCTTTTGTCGGAATTGTAATTTGCGTCGGCTTTATGCTTTTGAGTGCTTTAGTATTTTCATCATTCCCGCATTTCCTTGTCGGGTTGTTCAGTCAGGATGCCAATCTTATAAAAATTTCCGTGCCTATTTTATATATTCTGGCTGTCTTTCAGGTTTTCGACGGACTGCAGATATCGCTTGCCGGAATTTTCAAGGGAATGAAAAGAACCGGAATTGTTTTGCTTTCCAATTTTATTGCGTACTGGCTGATTTCTATACCTGTCGGATGTACTCTGGCTTTTCATTACAATCTGAATTTAAAAGGGTTCTGGATAGGTCTTGCATCTGCAGCCGTAATTCTTTGCGCAATAATGTCCGGAATGCTTATTAAAAATATTAAGAATTTAGAAACCATAAATGATTGAAAAAAGTATATAAATATGTTAAAAGTAACCCAGTTAAAAAAGTCCGTGAACACATTAAGCAACGGATTTCGTCAAATGCTTGCGGATGAAAATGTAGATAG
>CALURE010000108.1 GCA_944323095.1 Candidatus Gastranaerophilales bacterium | reverse complement strand
GAAAAAATTAAACAGGCCGGATTTGAACCTGTTGATTTGACCTGCCCTGACGTTAAGAAAGTTCAGCAAAAGGCTGTTGAACTTGCAAAAGACGGTTATTTTCTTGTAATAGTAGGGAAATCAGAGCATCCCGAGGTGATTGCAATAAGAGCTAATGCAGAATTGTGGAGTGAAAATGTCGTTGTTGCTGCATCTGTTGAACAGCTTAAAGAATTTGAGACGCACATAAAAGAACATAAGCGTGTTGGTGTTGTTGTTCAAACAACACAAAGACTTGTGACTTTGAATTCCATAGTTGAATATTTAACATCTATCGCCAAAGAAATTCATATTGCAAATACAATCTGCCTGAGTACTGCAATGAGACAAAAAGAAGCAAGAGAACTTGCTGGTCAAAGTGAGCTGGTAATCGTTGTAGGTTCAAAAAAAAGTGCAAATACCACACATCTGGCAGAAATTTTAAAAGATATTACAAAAACAATTCATATAGAAAATGCTGATGAATTAGAGGTTTACAGAGATTTAATTGAAAATGCAGACAAAATTGCGGTTACAGCAGGAGCCTCAACACCGCAGGATATTATTGAAAGTGTTATAAAAACTTTAACTTCATCTCACACATAAAATCAGGACTGGCTCTGAGCCGGTTAAAAATTACTAATTTATAAGAAAGGAAATATAAAATAATGACAACAACATTAGAAAAAACAAATTTAGACGAATTTGAAAAATTATTGGAAGAATCTTTTTCAAAATCTTATTCAGTAGCCGATATTGTAGAAGGTACTGTTATGAAAAAGGAAAGCGACGGGTATTTAATCAGTGTTAAAGGTGCTAAAACAGAAGCTTTCTTACCTTTGAAGGAAATCTCATCTACTGAAGGTATCGGCAATCTTGAAGTTGGTGACGAAAGAGAGTTTTATGTATTAAAAGAAGAAAATGATGAAGAAGGCATGGTTCTTTCTCTAAAACGACTTGCTAATGCACAGGCCTGGGCACAGCTTAATGATGCTAAAGTTCAGGGAGATACAATTTTAGCAAAAGTTGTTTCTATTGTTAAAGGCGGTGTGCTTGTTGATGTAGCTGATTTAAAAGGTTTTATCCCTTCATCTCAATTAAGAACAGGAACTCCGTTTGACGGTTTGATTGATACTAAAATTGAAGTTAAAGTTCTTGAAGCTGATCCTAAGAAAAACAAACTTATCTTATCTCAGAGACAGGCTGTTGCAGAACAGAGAGATCAGGTTGTTGATAATATTCTTTCAGAACTTGAAGAAGGTCAGGTTGTAAAAGGCGAAGTTGTGAGAATTGCTGATTTTGGCGCTTTTGTTGATATCAATGGTATTGACGGACTTCTCCCGATTTCTGAAATTTCATGGTCAAGAATTAAACATCCATCTGATGTTATTTCTTTAGGCGAAACAATTGAAGTTAAAATTATCAAAATTGATAATGAATTAAAGAGAATTTCTCTTTCTTTGAAAAGAATGGGCGAAGATCCATGGCATCAAATTGAAGGACAGTTTGAAGAAGGCCAGATTATTAAAGGAACTGTTAATAAAGTAACCGGTTTTGGTGCATTTATTAATATTTTCCCTGGTGTAGAAGCATTACTTCCTGTTTCAGAAATGGCCGAGGAAAACGTAAATCCGTTCAATGCATTTAAAGTCGGTGACAGTGTAGAAGTTCTTATCAAGAAATTCACTCCGCAAGAACATCGAATTGCATTGAGTATTAAAGATATTAATAAAGATGCCGAATAATTTTTTAATTTAGTATATTGAATGAGCGGGCTTGAAAAGTCCGCTCATTTCTGTTAAAATAAAAGTAAAATAAGGAGGCAGTATGAAAATATTAAGAAATGTAAACTTCGGGGGGGGGGCGCTTCTGGGCTAGGCGGCGATCAAGAGTTCAAGAAGTCCGGCAATTTAGATGGTAGGAAGCTAAGAAGATATGAAGGTAGGCTATTTGATGTAAACAGCCAATCTTCCAATCCTCCTACCCTCCTATCTTCCAATAATCATTCCGGTGGGAACGCTATGCTTATCCCACCCTACAGCTATAATTTCCCTTCTTTTGAGGAGAGCGCGAATGAGCAGAAGGCGAAACAGCGACGCGAAGGCATCGGTGTTGCAGTCCCGTTATACGCGAGTGAGCAAGACATGGGAAGTAAAGTGGAAGGTGAAAGTAAGCCCTCACTCCAACCCTCTCCCACTGGAGAGGGAGTAAGCAGTCATCCCGAACTTGTTTCGGGATCTCAAGAGACAATAGCGTGTCATTCTGAGCCTGTAATATTTAAGAAACTAAAACAAATAATTAATAATACTGTTTGTCGGGTGGAGCGGCACGCTCCCGAAAGAATCCAGCTTATGATGGCAGACGGAGTTCAATCTGATGTTCAAAAGATGCTGAACCAAGTTCAGCATGACGTGAATAACTTAGCGAAGCGAACTTATTCTCAGAATAGGATAATACCCCTCTCCAGCAAGGGGCGAGGGAAAAGCGCTTCATCCTTTACTCTTCACCCTTCACTTAAACGTAATGCTGCGTTTACATTGGCAGAGGTCTTAATCACTCTCGGAATTATCGGAGTTGTTGCGGCAATGACTATTCCAACTTTAATAGCAAAGCATCAGCATAAAGTACTTGAAACTGCGTTTAAAAAAGCTTATGCAAATTTATATAATGCTGTTAATTTAGTGATTCAAGAAAATGGTATTCCAAATATGTCTCGTGACATAACAGGTGGGGTAGAGGTAAATAATTTTTATAATAGTGTATATGACAAATTAATTGTTGTTAAAAATCTTGACGCAAACTATTATCCAAAAGAGCTTGGTCTTAAGGGATATTTGAGACAGAGTATTAAAGGTGCAACTCCGCAGCAATCACATGGTTGGATCTTAAGAGTTTTAAGTGATGGTAGTGCAATAGGCGGTGCAAAAAATTCCAGCGGATATTATTTTACATTAGATACAAACGGTCCCGGTAAAGGTCCTAATGCATATGGACATGATATTTTCATATTTATAATTAATTCAGAATATACACTAAAGCTTTTGCCGGTAGAAGTAGAACATGCTTATAAAACAGATGACGAAGGAAACCAGTTAACTCCTCCTGATGGAAGCAGCTATTGGGAGCCGGCATCTGATTGCAGTAAAAACAGTACGAAACTCTCTAACGGTTTTGGCTGCACTCCGTATGCTGTAAAAAATGTTTGTCCTGATGACAATTCAAAGACATACTGGGAGTGTCTGCCGTAATAAAAAAGGAGATTTTAAAATCTCCTTTTTTTATTCTCCAAAGTAATTTTTCAAACCGACTGCAAGTTTTTTATTTTTACAGAGTTTTTTAAGTTTTGCAATAGCTCTGTTTTCGATTTGTCTTATGCGTTCTCTTGAAACTCCGTATTGAGAGCCGATTTCGTCTAATGTTTTTTTACTGCCGTTGCTGTCAAGCCCGTAGCGTAAAATAAGCACATCCCTTTCTTTAGGACTCAGCTGATTTAACATTTTTCTGATGTCATCAAACAAATTTTCCTGAGAAACTCTGCTGTCAGGAGTAATTGAATCTTCATCTACTATAAAATCTGCTATTTTAGAGGAATCTTCAGATGAATTTGCAGGTGTTTCCATACTAATTGTTGATTGGGCGGATTTAATTATCTGTGTAAGTTTATTGACTGGAACCCCCAGACGGTATGCAATTTCCTGTTTTGTCGGAGTATGACCGAGTTCAGTTGTCAAATCAATTGTTGCGCGGCGAATTTTACCAAGTGACTCAATCATATGTATAGGAAGCCTGATAATTCTTGCCTTGTCTGCAATTGCGCGTGTAATAGATTGTTGTATCCACCATGTTGCGTAAGTTGAAAATTTGTAGCCTTTTGTGTAATCAAATCTTCCGGCAGCTTTCATCAAGCCCATATTGCCTTCCTGAATTAAGTCAAGGAAGGAAAGCCCTCTGCCTATGTATTTTTTTGCAATGCTGACAACAAGTCTCAAGTTTGCATTGACTAAAAGATTTTTTGAAAAATCGTCGTGTTCTTCATATATTTTTTTTGCCAGATCGTGTTCCTGTTCGGATGAAAGAAGCGGAATTTTTCCGATTTGTTGTAAATATATTCTTACACTGTCGTCAGAACTTACGGTTGATAAATTTTCCTGAACTTTTGGGTCTTCAACGGATTCAAGAACGTCTTCATCTTCTTCCGGAATTTCAAGTTCATGAAAATTTACATCTTCATCTGAAATATCGTCAGTCATTATTCCGTATTTTTCAAGCTCTTTTTTCATTTCTCTCTCCTGTATGATGATGCAAATATTATTTGCAGCATTTTTATTATAATTAATTTTTTAATTTTTGTCTAACGGTTTCAAAAATTATTGCGCTCAGAGCATTTGAGACATTTAAAGAATTAAACTCTTTTAACATTGGAATTTTTACGATAAAATCTGAAGCTTTAAGAAGCGATTTTGAAACACCTGCATGCTCGGCTCCCATTATAAGTGCAAAATTCATATTTTTATAATCAACATCAAAATAATTATCTTTTGCATTTGCATCTGCCGCAACTACCCACCAGTCGGAATTTTTTAATTTTTGAACAGCATTCACAAGGCTGTTTACTTTTATAATCGGGATATGATTAATTGCACCTGCACTTGTTTTTTCCACGGTTGCATTCACCTGTACATTGCGTCTTGACGGGATAATTATGCCTGATACTCCCGCGCAGACACAGGTTCTGATTATTGCTCCGAGATTATGAGAATCCTCTATCCCGTCAAGGATTACAAGTGATGAATTTTCATGTTTTTCTTCTAAAAAATCATCAATATCAATATATTTTATGGGTGAAATTTGGGCAATAATCCCCTGATGGTTATATTCTGCGTACGGGAGAAATTTCTCTTTTGCTACAAACTGGAATACAATTCCGTTTTCTTTGGCGATGTCTTTAATTTTATTTAATTTTGTATCACTGTGAATATTTTTTGAGATAAGAATTTTGTTTATTTCTCTATCTCCTGCAATCAGGGCTTCTAAAACTGCATTTTTCCCGAAAATAATATTATTATCCTGCATTATTTGACTCCTGCTGCGGAAACGTCAAGCATTCTTTCTATACATTTTAAAGCTTTTGAAGCTGTTTGTGCGTCAACTTCAATTTCAGGTTTTTCGTATTTCAGGGCATTATAAATATCCATAACCGTATTGAGTTTCATGCTCTGACAAACAGCCGGTCTGTCGCAAATATTGTAAAACAGTTTATTCTTGTTATCTCTTTCTAATCTTTGAAGGACACCGTTTTCTGTTGCAACAATAAATTCTTTTTTGGGGCTGTTTTTTACGTAATTCATAATTTGTGTTGTGCTTCCGACAAAATCCGCAAGATCAAGAAATTCTTTTCTGCATTCGGGATGTGCAAGGACAAGAGCATCGGGGTATTTTAATCTTGTTTGTTCAATTTCTGATGGTGCAAAATCATTATGGATAGGGCAGTATCCGTCATATGTGATAACTTCAACATTTCCAAGTTCCTTTTCAATCCATCTGCC
>CALURE010000107.1 GCA_944323095.1 Candidatus Gastranaerophilales bacterium | reverse complement strand
ACATTAAGTCAAGCTCATAGAGTACGTACGGTAATGCAAAACAAATACTTCTCAGAACGCGGTGCTTATGACATTATTGACGGAAAAATTCATGTAAATATAGATAAAGTTGTTCCGATTGCAAAAGAAATGCTCGCGGAAATTGTTAGAATTCAAATAGAAGGAGACTTTGATAAAGCAGAAAAATACGTCCTTGATAACTTTGTCTGGACAGATAATATGGAGCTTATCGCCAAAAAACTCCAAAAAATCAACAAAACGCTGAACGGAAGAACAGAGTCAGAATTAGCTGAAAAATTGCTTAAAGAATAAAGCCGGCTTAAATCCGGCTTTATCTTTCAATAATCAATCTTAAATCCGTTCTGCTGCAAATACGTGAAACAACCTGCACCATATAGCGCACCATCTTTACAGTTTTCTATTTTTAGCTCTATTGAACTTGCGGAACAACCGGTAGTAACCCCGGATTGTCTGCATCTTCCTGGCGGAACTTCACTAACAGAACCATCATAAAAAACTGAAAAAGTGAATAAATCATATCCGTATCTATTCGGACTTCTTGTACCATTTAAATCAAAAATTACATTAACAGGAATTCCGCCTCCGGCGAAGACACAGATGCTTACACCATCTGCGAGTAATCTGCAAGCATCTTCACTAAATCTTGCTATCCCAAAAGGCTCATTTGTGGAATTTTTTGTTGATGGTTTATAGTCATCTACAAAACACTTTTCATATGTTTCACACTTTCCTACAACATTAAAATACTTGTCTAAAAATTCTCCACCAAGTTTATTTATATTATCACCATTATCCGTAGGATCATACAACAAACTTGTCTCGGTAACCTTGTTCACTCCTTCATCAGCCATTAATTTCGTTACAGCCTGCCCCACTACTGATGCCATCTTCTTTACTCCGGCTTCAAATTGCGATTTCTGGTAATTTGCGATTAATGATGGCATAGTGATTGCAGCAACAATCCCGATAATTCCAAGGGTGATTAAGACTTCGGCCAAAGTAAACGCAGCTTTACGAACATTGTCAAAGTGGGCTACGTGCGTAGCACCTTCTGCCAGAGTGAGTGCAACGCGTTTTTTAGTGAAGGGTGAAGCGCTTTTCCCTCTCCCCTTGCGGGAGAGGGGTATTATTCTATTCATTGAATAAGTTCGTTTCACAAAGTTATTCACGTCATGCTGAACTTGGTCCAGCATCCCATGAACGTCAGATTGACCTCTGTGTTTCAACCCGTAGGGTGGGATAAGCGAAGCGTTCCCACCGGAATGATTATTTGAAGATAAGAGGGTAGCAGGATTGGAAGATTGGCTAGTCTCTGATAATACCCTGCCATCATACCTTCTTAGCTTTTTATCTTCTAAATAATAATGAGATTCTGAAACAAGTTCAGAATGACAGAATAACCTCTCCCTTAAACCATCAACCGATAGAGGGAAAAATTTTAAGATACTTCCTACCGCCCTAAATAACTTTCGCCAAAACCATTGTGGAGAAGCTAATAGCGCCCCCCCCCCCGACGTAATCAATCTTTTTTGTTCTTCTTGCATGTTTGCTCTCCTTTCAATTAATTTTTACAGCTCAAGTTTAACATATCTTTTTATACTTTTCAAGAATTAATCTCATGCTGAAATGCCCATGCTGAATGATTATGAATACTTTCAAAAGCTTCGCATTCAACTTCGAATTCTTTTACTATTTCATGATTACGCAGTTTTACAACAACATCACGCAGCACATCTTCTACAAATTTGGGGTTATCCCAGGCTTTTTCCGTTACAAATTTCTCATCTTCACGCTTCAGCAGTGGATAAACAGGGCAGGAAGCACAAGATTCAATTAAATCAATTAAATCTTCAAGCCAGACCTGCTCGCTTTCGTCATATGAAACCTTAACTTTAATAAAAGCACGCTGATTATGTGCACCGTTATCGGAAATTTCCTTTGAGCACGGACACAGTGTAGTAACAGGAACTTCCACCCCGAGAATAAATTTGTAATTTCCGCTATCAATTCGCCCTTCAAATAAACACTCGTAACTCATAGGCGCAGACAAACCTGTTACAGGAGATTTTTTATCCAAAAAATATGTAAATTTAAACTCCAATTCACCGCTTTCAGCATCAAGATTATGAATAATTTTTTCAAGACATCCTTTAATATCAACACCTAAAAGATTTTTATTTTTCCATTCCGCAAGAACTTCTACAAATCTTGACATATGAGTACCTTTATAATCCCGCGGCAAAGAAACATTCACACGTGCTTTTGCACATACAACCTGATTTGAATTATTTTTTCTCTGAATTATAAGCGGTAATTCCAGATTTTTAATCCCAACCTTTTGAATATCAACATTTCTTGTATCTTTTAAATTCTGTATGTCTTTCATACTTTAATTTTAGCATAAAAATAATACATCTTAAGCATAAAAAAAAGACCTTGATTTTTGGTATTCAAGGCCTATCCGTTTAAATAAGAAGAGAGAGCTTTATACTTATATAAAACCCACTCTTACAAAAAAATTGCTATTTTTTCTTCATTTGTGAAGAAATATTAAGAATTATTTTTCATCCATCTCACTTGCTTTGTCCAAAAGCTTTCTGATTCTAAGGTATCTGTCCAGCTCAACTCTGAATTTCCCTAAATTTTGATATAAAGAATTAGACATTAATACTCTGTTATCATACTTCGGGTCAAGTATGTAAACCGTCGGGAATCCTGTCAGTCCCACATCGTTTGCAAGCTTTGAAGTTTGAGCGCTTTCTTCAACATCAATCATTACAAAATTGAACTTGTCTTTATAAACTTTGCTCAATATTTTAAATTTAGGCATAAATTTTAAGCAATATCCGCACCAGTCAACATAAAATACAGCAAGCATCGGTTTTTCTGATTCAAGCGCTTCCTCATATTTAATTCCTATCTTATACTCTGACGGATGTTTAGGCGCATTCATCGCCATAACAGTAATTCCTGCAAGTGCAGAAACTGCAAGAGCTATAATAATTCCAAGTGTTATTAATATTTTCTTTTTCATGAAAAAAACCTCCTTTTTTATTATACTATAAATATTTTACAAGGTCTTTAAAAAAAATATTGTAATAATACTTAATATATGACTTGAAAAAATATATATCATAGTATATACTATATATATACAATTCCCCTGTGAGTATATATTATGTATCTTGTGTTAATAACGAAGGAGTTTAAAAGAGGTATGAAAAAAAGTTCAGTTGTGAAAATGAAAAAAACAAATCAATTATCTAACCCAGCAAAAAACGAAATTTTAGATGGCTCAAATGACAGTGTTTTAAGCAATTATATGAGAGAAATCAGCGATTACAGGCATCTGAGTGCAGAGGAAGAAAAAGAGCTTGCCAAACTTGCGCAAGAAGGTGATATTGAAGCAAAACAAAAATTAATTAAGGCAAATCTAAAATTAGTTGTCACAATAGCCAAAAAAGCAATTCATATGTCAAATTTACCGGTGATTGATTTAATACAGGAAGGCAATCTAGGCTTGATGGCTGCTGTTGAAAAATTTAATTACAAACTAGGTTACAAATTTGCAACCTACGCAAGCTGGTGGATTAAACAGGCAATGTTCAAGGCAATATCGGAACAGTCACACTGTATGAAAATTCCTGTATATATTCAGGAAACACTATCAAGATTTTCAAAGATAAAACGCGACATGGAACACGAAAATAACTGCCGGATAAAAAATGAAGATGTCGCAAAAAAAATGAATATGCCTGCAGATAAAATTGATATGTTTTTAAATGCTTATTCCAAAACCATATCTCTTGAAAGCGGTTTTGAAAATTCAAACGGAAAAGACTTAAACTACGCAGATATTATCGAAGATGAAAAAGCTTCCGCTACAAAAGATGTTGAATTTGACTATTTAAAACATGACATTCTAAATGCAATTTCTATATTAAAAGAAAGAGAGCAGGCTGTTGTCAAAATGCGTTACGGGCTGGAAGATGATTCAAGAAAAACTCTTGAAGAAATCGGCAATATTTATGGTGTTACAAAAGAATGCATAAGACAAACAGAGTTGAGAGCATTAAAAAAGATAAGATTCTCCGTGTTAGGTCAGGAAGTTCTTGCAGCTTACGTTGACTGAGAAGGTATTTAAGTGTTTATTTATTAAGAAAAAAAGTTTAAAAGAGCCATAAATTTTTCTTATGGCTCTTTTATTATCTGCTCCGTCGTGTGCAAGCATATTTAGAAAATTTTGGCTATTTATTTTACCTTAGTCAAAAATAAATTAATTTACTTACACTTAGTTTTGCCGTTATAATTTAAACCATTGCATCTCAGATAGTCCCTGTTTCCATTTTCCAGAACCCAAATAGTACAATGATAACCGAGCTTAGAGCACTGTGTATCGTTGAAATCATTACTTCCAACCTGCAAAGGAACTCCATCCGGCACAATACCTTTTTCAGTAACAAAAAATCGGAACAAATCTTTTCCAAAAGTTGATGTCCCCCTTTTCGGACCGTCAATATCAACATGAATAACACCACACTTTGTCATATTTAATTCCTGGGCAGAGCAATCTGCGGAATATCCATGAAATCCAAGAGAAACACCATCATTAGTTATAACACGATAGATATGTCTTGCAGTCTCGTAATTAGTCCATTTTGAACCATCTAAATAATAATAATTACCTGAGGCAAAACATCCGGAATTAGTAGTATTTTTACAGTCACGGGCAATATTAATATACTTACCCATAGCTTCATATAAGGCAACCGAAGATTTATAATCTTCTAAAGAACCGCCTGTGCCAATAGTTATTAACCCCCAAGTTGTAGGTTCTCCAATATCTGTATAAGCTCGCAGATAAGCGTTGCCTAAAACTGAATAAACTTTTTTTAATCTGGCCGTAATTTCTTTATCCTGATGACTCTGTATTAAACTGGGCATAGTCATGGCCGCAACTACCCCTATAATTCCAAGAGTAATTAGAACCTCAGCCAATGTAAACGCAGCTTTACGAACAGTGCCAAAGTGGGCTGCGTGCGTAACACCTTCGGCAATAGTGAATGCAGCGCGTTTTTTTAATGAAGTGTGAAGAGTGAAAGGTGAAGCGATTTTCCCTCTCCCCTTGCGGGAGAGGGGCTTGGGTGAGGGCTTACTTTCACCCACCCCTTTACTTCCCCTGTCTTGCTCACTCGCGTATAAAGGGACTTCAACGTCGCCGCCTTCGCGTCGCTGTTTCGCCCTCTGCTCGTTCGCGCTCCCCTCAAGGGAGGGGAAATTATATCTGTAGGGTGGGATAAGCGAAGCGTTCCCACCGGAATGATTATTTGAAGATAAGAGGGTAGCAGGATTGGAAGATTGGCTAGTCTCTGATAATACCCTGCCATCATACCTTCTTAGCTTTTTATCTTCTAAATAATAATGAGATTCTGAAACAAGTTCAGAATGACAGAATAACCTCTCCCTTAAACCATCAACCGATAGAGGGAAAAATTTTAAGATACTTCCTACCGCCCTAAATAACTTTCGCCAAAACCATTGTGGAGAAGCTA
>CALURE010000106.1 GCA_944323095.1 Candidatus Gastranaerophilales bacterium | reverse complement strand
TTCTGCATTTGAGCATGCCAGTAAACCGTATTTTCAAAGATTGAACCCATATACTGATGAACTGTTGTTAAAATACCGTTCATTTTAGCATCTGCCCAGAAAATACCTTCTTTCAATGCATCATTTACGTCTAAATCTGCTGTTAATGATTCTGTTGAAACTTCCTGAGCAGCATTTAACATTTTTACCATATCTTCTTTTTTCATACCTGCGTATGCAAGAGTGAATAAAGCATGGTCGTCAAATGCCGAGAAACGTCCGCCTACATCATCATGGATATATAAATCGCCGAGCCATCCGTTTTCGTTTGATGTTCTTCTTAGTTCACTTTTCTCCGAATTTTTATCAGTTACTGCAATAAAATGTTTATTAGCACATTTTTCTGCTTCTTCTTGAGATTTGCCTTGAGCTTTGTAAGCATCAATCAACATATCCATAACTCTTAAAAATCCGTCTTTTGTTTCAAAAGTCGAACCTGATTTTGATGCAATAAGGTAGTTTGATGAAGTTACATCATTTCCCAATCTGTATAAAAATCTTTCCAAACTTGCAGAATCAACATCTGAATAAAATTCGACAACGTCATGGCAGACATTCAAACCGTTGATTGACAACATGTGTTCAACTGTGTGTTTTGAGCCGCCGATACCCATTACGCTGAGTTTTTTAGCACCTGTTTGTTTTTTAAGACTTTCTGCAAGTTCATAAATCTCATCAACTCTTTTAGCCTGATTTTCAGGTAAATTTACCCAGTTTAAAAACTGGCCTTCTTTGTTTGCTCTTGATGAAAATTCACTTACGAATTCAGAAACTTTTGATGAATAACCGCTAAAATCAATTCCTGTAAATTTAACAGTTACATTAGAATTTTTTGTCAACATAATAACCTCTTTCTCTTGTAACATTTTACACTGATATTTTACTATAAAAATATAAAGTATTGGCATAAACGTGTAAAAATATGGTATAATTATATACAGGAGTTACGGCATGATTGATTATGACAGTTTACTTGAAAAAATACCGAGAGTGCGGAAAATTCTGGATGATGGCTCAAACAGTATTTTATATCATTACACAAAGCCCGAAAAACTTTTAAGCATCTTAGAATCAGGCACAATAAGATTTTCTAACGCACTTTATCTCAATGACAAAGAAGAAGTAACATACTCCTACAAACTTATTTTTAATCTTGTTGATGAAATGCCCGAGCTTAACCAGCGGCTTTTTTCAAAAATTAAAGAGCATTTTTACACAAAATATACAAATATAATTAACGGTTCTAATGATTTCGGATACAAATATGAATACTACACAATATCTTTTTCAACCGAAGGCGATAACCTGACCCTGTGGAATAATTACGCTAAAGGACAGAATTATACAGGCTACAATATCGGATTTTGCAAAAAAGATTTGATAGCTGATATGGTAAAAATCGGTTTCAATTCTGTCTATGGAAATATAATTTACGATAAGAAAAAACAGATTACCGTTCTGAAACTCATTTTCGAAAAATGGAATAAACAGTATGAAAAAGCCCTTAAGAATTCAAAAAATCAAGACAAATTAGTTGATACGGTTTTTGAACTCATTGATATTTTGAGTGTTATAAGTTTGTTCTTTAAAAATCCGCATTTTAAAGACGAAAAAGAATACAGAATAATTTTTATAAATAATTTCGGTACAAATTTTGCAAAACAAACAAAAATTTGTGAGAAAAACGGGCTTTTTATTCCTTATATAGAGTACAAATTTCTTAAAAAGACAGTAAATTGTATAAATATCGGCCCGACTCTGGACGAAAGCATATTTTATACAAGCACCTGCCGGATGCTTTCAAACTTCGGCTACGAAAAAAAGACAGTCAACCGCTCGAAAATACCTTTGAGGTACTAAAATATTATTCCCTCCCTGATTAGTGAGGGTCGGGGCGGGTATTGATGTTACCCATCCTCTTATCCTTCCCTAATAAGGGAAGGAAGATGTAATAAGAATTATGTTCAATTTTACTCGTTTTGTCATGCTGAATTTATTTCAGCATCTCAATCAGATCGTGCAGGACGTATGTGAATCCATCTATCAGGATGCCAAATTATATCTTTGTAAATAAATGTAACATATTATCGGAATAAATTAAAGTTTTCTTTTCTTTGTTCCGTAACATATCATGAACCAATATAAAAACAGTGTGTGTATTTATATTGAGCAGTGAGAAATATATACATAATATATATAAAATATTTCTTATTGTTAAAAAATGTAAAGAAATCAGATAAGGCTGAAACATTTATATAATCGGCTTTTTTCTGAGACGGCAGCAGGTTCTCTATACATGTCAGGCAATTTTAGGTTAAAAAATGTTTTTACATGTACATAGAGAAGTATAAAAGCTTAATTTTCATGCAAAATTTATGAAAATTAAGAGAAAGGTTTCAACTATGAGTGTGCAAATCAACACAGGAAAAACAACATTTACACCTGAAGAACAGTTAGAACTAAAAAGGAGACTGGACAAAGCAGAATCACGTGCAGAAAAGCAGGCGATATTTGAAGCTTATAAGAAAGAAGTCGGTCTTGTAGATCAGTCATCTGTTGAACAGACAAAAGCTCCGGTTAAACCCGCTGCAGGTACTGCTGTCGAAAAAAATTCTGCTGATAAAGCTCAGGACAAAGATAAAATAGTTTCGCAAAAATCTACAACAACAATTGCTTTCAGCGATATTATTAAAGGTATGACAGATGCAGGGTTTAAGCTGGATGAAAAAAGCACTGCAGAACTCGGTGAAGCACTGAAAAAAGCCGGTATAGGAGTTGATAAAGAAGGCAATATTTCAATTGGCTCGCAGGAAGCAGGCCAAAAGTTAAATACAGTAATTGCAAATTACGCAAAAGGCAAGCAGGAAGCTCAAATTAAGTTTGATCAAAATACTGATCAGGAATTTATAAGCAGAATGGTTGAGGACGGGGCTATCAAGGCTAATCAGGACGGTACATATACTGTTCTTGATAAAGCAAAAGCCGAAGGCTATTTAAACAAAGTTGAACAGCCGCCGCAAACCGTGCAGGAAGAACCTGTTGAGCTTAATCTGGATGCGACAAAGGAAACTAAGACCGTAAAAAAAGAAAGTGCGGTAGATGTTCCGGAAGATTTAAGACATAATAAAGATGCAAGAAAACAGTTAAAGAAAGATTATGAAGCAATTCTTCAAGACTGGGTAGAAGATCCTGAAAATGCTGAAACAATGAAATATTCGCTTGCTCAAGACAAGTATGACAAACAAATCGGCAAGCAGATGGCAAAAATTTCTAAAGAATGTAAAACAAAAGAGGAAGTTTTACAGAAATATTATAACGAATATGCATCTGATGAAGAAAAGAAATTTATAGATAATATGCTAACAGAAGCTAAAAAAGATGAAAAAGGTTTGCTGGATGCATATAACCGTGCAATGGGTTCAGATGAGCAGGCACGTATAAAATCTTTTGACAATGATACAAGAAAAAATATTGCGGCATATTTAAAAGTATGCGAAGGCGATAATTTCAATCCTGATATTCTTCTTGAACGTATGGCAGTGTCTGATGTAATGGATAACAGAAGCGAAAAACAGATTGAAAAAGATAAAAAATATTTTATAGAAAAAGAAGCTGAACGTCAGGCAAATCGTAATGAAGCCGTACAAAATCTTGCAAATACAAGAGTACACTTTTCTAAAGATTCAAGAAAGCAGGCACAGGAAGCTGAAACGAATTCTGCAATTGAACATAACGACATCGGCGATACTGGCAGAAAGCTTGTAATGGAATGTCCTGCAGAATTTTGTGATGAAGTTGAAGCAGGTAAAGGCGATTTTGAAGTCAACGGTAAATCTTACAAGTTTAGTGAAGAAAAGTGGAAAAACTTCTTCCTGAATGCGTCAGATTCAAGACATCTTGATGACGAAACACAGGAGAATTTCTCCCGTGACGGTAATCTGACATTGAAAGAAGGCCGTAAAGGTGTAATGCGTCAGACGTTGATAACAAAAGACGGTACAAGACGTTCGTTTGAAGAAATTATCGGAAACGATAACGGAAAAGCCGGCAACAGAGAGCTTAACAAATACAGAGATCTTGCAAAAACAACCGGCTTGTCGGTTGATGTAAACAGAACAGCTGCAAAACGTGCATTACACGTACTAAAAAATGCAGGTATAGGCGCGGCTCTTGGGTTTGCGACAGGCGGTCTTGGTTCTGTTGCTGCAGGTGCGGTAAATATCGCCGGTCAGACAGCATCTCAAGCTGTTGCATTGACGGGTCAGGCAACATTCACAGGCCCTGCAACAGTGAGCGGAGATGTTACACTTACAGGCCCTGCATCACTAAACTACAGTCAGGATGTCAGCTTAACAGGCCCTGCATCACTGGAATATCATGACAGTGTGGTTACAACCGATTATTATACAGATCAATTTGGTACAACTTCTGTTACGCATAACACACCTGTATCTGGAACAACAACAGGTAATGTTACCTTAACAGGCAATGTATCCGGAGTTGCACAGGGCAATGTTACTTTAACAGGACCTGCTTCTGTGACAGGAGATGTATCACTTACGGACGACGTAACTTTAAAAGGTGAAGCCGCAGGGCAAAAATACAGTGATTCAGGTAATACTCATTTAAAAACAGCCGGCAACGCTGCAGCTTTAGGCGCAATCGGAGGTGCTTTGACAGGTGCTTTGACCTCCGGCAAGGTTCATGCACAGGGCAAAAGTTTTGACGGTACTGTTAACCTGACAAAAGAAGTTGAAGATACGGAAACTGAAGATACTAAATTTAAACTTCTTATTCCGCAGTCAAAAACAGTTTCTGTCAGATCAGGACAGATTACTGATACAACAGAAGTTGAGACAAGACCTGCTGTCAGATACAGAGGACCTGAAGCTTATACGGTATTGTATCAGATCGACGATGCCGATATTCCTGCAAAATACAAAAAAGCAGTTTATATGAAGCTTGATGAAATGTGGCGTGAAGGTACAAATAACAAATTCGGTGATATTCCGAGAAATGTACCTGTATATCCGGCTTTTACAATAAATGTTGACGGTCAGGAAATTACCGTAACAAGAAAAGATAACTGGGCTTCTGTCAATATTAATGAAGGCAAGCCGGGAACAACAGGCGGTATTTATGATGCAAAAACAAAAGAAGAAATAAGTTACCGCGGACGTGGAAGAATTACTGAATAAAAGTTTCAGGCTTAAACTCGACTCAGAATGACAAAAAAGCTCCCTCTCCTGTGGGAGAGGGTCGGGGTGAGGGCGAATTATCAGAAGATAAGAGGGTAGGAGGATTAGAGGATAAGCTATATTGGCCGACGGAAGTCAAGAAGCCCGGAAGGCAAGCTATTATAGGTGCTTCGCACAAAAGTAACTTATTTGCGGGCTTTGCCCGCCGTAAACAGCCTGACCTCCTGACATCCGAACCTCTGAACTTCTGAATAAAAGACTTCCTGACCTCCGTCTGCTATCATAAGCTGGATTCTTTCGGGAGCGGCACGCTCCTTCTTTAGTTAAGACTGTGCAAG
>CALURE010000105.1 GCA_944323095.1 Candidatus Gastranaerophilales bacterium | reverse complement strand
ACTCATTAAACAGAAAAAATACGGTGATAAATTTATAACTTTTTTAACAAAATAAGTTATATTACGGAGGGTGGGATAAACGTGAGCGTTCCCACCAGAATGCTTATCAGAAGGCCAGAAGGTCAGAGGGCAGGCTATAATGGCTGAATACTCCCTCTCCTATGGGAGAGGGGTGGGGTGAGGGATGATTATTATTAGAAGATAGGAGGTTAGGAGGATTAGAAGATAGGCTATAATGGCAGACGGAGGTCAAGAAGCCCGGAAGGCAAGCTGTTATCGGTGCTTCGCACAAAAGTAACTACTTATTTGCGGGCTTTACCCGCCGTAAACAGCCTGACCTCCTGACATCCGAACCTCTGAACTTCTGAATAAAAGACTTCCTGACATCTGTTAGCCATTATAAGCTGGATTCTTTCTAAAAAAATACAGAGCCGCAATATACGGCTCTGTATTCACTTAATATTTTACAAAAAAACTTATTTAACCATTTCTTTGAATTTTTTACCGGCTGAAAAAGCAGGAACTGTTTTAGCAGCAATTTTCAAAGGAGCACCGGTTTGAGGATTTCTTCCTGTTCTTGCAGCTCTTTTGCGCGGTTCAAATGTACCGAAACCAACTAATGTTACTTTTTTACCTTTTGAAACAGTTTTTTCAATAGTTTCTAAAGTTGCTGCAATAATGTCAGCAGTAGCTTTTTGAGAAACTTTTGCTTTTTTTGATACTTCTTTTACTAATTCTTCTTTGTTCATTACGAACCTCCTTTTACCTTGTGCATACAGCTTGAAACCATTCTCTCTCCGTGCATGCTTTTGTTTCGACAAAATTTATTATAGCATTTTATTTCTATTTGGCAAGTGTTTTTAAAAAAATTTTTTTAATATTCTAAATATATACAGGATTTCAGGAAAATAAAATCCGCAAAAGCAAACAACACAAGATATATACCTTAATTATAAGATGACGAATCAACCCGTGCAAATTTTACATCTTTATAAAAATATTGCAGAATTTGATAAGCATTATACCCTTGTTTTGCTAAATTATTAGCGCCGTGCTGTGACATGCCAACTCCATGCCCGTTTTTTTTGACATTATCGTCAAAGGAAGGAACAGAACGCAAGTAAGGTAGACTGCCGCCCCAGCTGTCAACATTAGTCTGACCTCCTGCAGATGCAGAATAATATGCATTTATGACTTTCATATTATATGTCAAAACAATTCCTTTAGTCTGCTCAACAGCATAATTCGTATCCGCTGTTTCTTTTGAAGCACCGCCATATGCCTGATCTTCCGGAGTGTCTTTCAGGTCATACCCGAATTTTGCACGTTTGCCGAGATTTGCAAGCGCATAACTTCTTGCGGCAATCGCCTGAGCTTTATGTGCTTCCGTTGCCCAGCTGACAGGCATTTCGGAAGGTACAACCCCCTTTATGTAGTCCTCCAGCGGAACATTATTAATAACGGTCAATTTACCGTTTTTATTCTGTATCATAATAATTCCGCGGTACCATTTCCCTTTTGCGCTGACAAAACCGGCACTTGCAGGTTTTATAACAATATTATCCGAATTTATTTTATAATATGTACCGTTATAAAGAATTGCCATAAGGTTATGATAAGGCTTTATAACATATCCCTTCATAGCATCAAGATCACAGATAGAACGGTTTGTATTCGCGTCAATAATAACCCCCTTAACCGATGTTCCGACAGCAGAAGAATCAACAGCAGTTTGAAGCCCTATTTTTATAGCAAAACAAGGGTTTGCAAATACAAAATTAAAGATTATAAATGAAAATAATATTAAAACCTTTTTCACATACTTAATTATACCACATTAATATTAAAAAGTAATTAAGCTTTTCGGTCGATTTTTTCGGTTTTATTTTCCAAATTCAACTCTGCTTTAACTTTTTTTGAAAAATGTTTGCCGAGTTTTTCTCCGGCTGCATAAGAAGCCATAGAACCCGCAACAAATGTTAACCCTTTAACTATTTTTCCTGCTTTTCCCGCATGGGATTTAGAAATATTTTCGGCAAGCGGTTTTAATATACTTGAATCAGCCAATTTTTTACATGCGTTTTTAACGGTTTTAGAATTAGCAATTTTATCATAATTCTGTTTAATCAGAGCTTCTCCGGCAAACATTGTACCGAGTGCAGCGGCTTCTGTGATACCTGTTCCCACTTTATCATCAGACATAGCAGTTTTAACAACACCTGATGCGCATATTAACGGGGTAACATTGTCAACTGCAAACTTCGTAAATTTCCCTGCATATTCAAACGCTTTATTCTGTTTTGCGAGTTCTGAAAATACACTCAGCGTACTTCTTGCAGCATTTGCAGCAATTCCGTTGCTTTTTGCAACTTCCTGAATCACACCTGCCGTCTGCCCTAATGTAACAGGCACTCTGCCTATTTCGCCATTTTTAGACTTTTCGGCACTTCTATATGCAAATATTCCTGATGCTACTGCACTGAACACAATAATTCACCTTTAAACTACACTACATTTATATAAAGTAATTTTTTTTGAAAAAATTGACTAAAAATTCCAAAAATTTACAATTGTAACAAATACAATGAACAAAAAATTTATTTAATCGTTATATTGATAATAGAAAAAAAACTGTTATAATAACTATTATGAAAAAATTACTCGTGTTACTTGCAATATTACTGTTAGCACCTGCTGTTCAGGCGGAAGATTTGCCGGATATCCAGCTCGATATAAGAGACTACCACGGTATTGTAATACCCGAAGGGACTTTTATCCCTGTTATGAATACGCAGGAAATTTCTACCCAGACCTGTTCGGAAGGATATAAAGTAAAATTTATTGCAACAAATGACCTTTATCTTCATGATTCAAACATAGTTCCCAAAGACACAGAATTTTACGGCTATATAGAAAAGATTAATGCACCTGTTGTCGGAACAAATGCCGCTATGAAAATCAGAATTTCAAAAATGGTTTACTCTGACGGATATGAAATACCAGTTAGAGGATATTTATACACCTCAAATAACAACGTATTCGGCGGCGGTATATCACAACCGGTCAAATACAGATCAATGGCACAAAGACAGCTTAAAGTTAAAAGAACAACCCTGCAGCTGCTGCCAAGCTATGAAAGGGCAATGGGAGAGCATACCGTAATTCCTGCAGGTGCAAATGAAATTATAGTCTTAACATCACCTGCATGGATTACTCACACGGTAACAAATTGACTTAACTGAATTTATGAAATACAATGTTTAAATAAAAACGAAAGGGATATTATGAATAGAAAAATCGGATTATCTGTAACATTAATTGCACTTTCCACTGGAATTGCATTTGCTGCACCAAATTTTGATTATAACCAGCATTCACCTGCCCCGCTGTATCAGCAGAATTATTATCCTACACAAACATTAAGCGGAAACCAGACATTAAAAGGCAGTGTTGTCACAGTGCCTGCAGGACAAAATATTCCTGCAGTAGTTACAACCCCTTTGAGTTCGGCAAATTTAATGCTCGGGCAGACTGTTACACTTGCATTAGGCTCTGATTTTTATTATAACGGAAACTTAATTGCCCCTGCCGGAAGTTCTGTCACAGGAACGGTTTTAGAAGTATCAAAAGCCAAACACGGCAGTATGAACGGTAAACTTCTTTTAAGATTTACTCAAATTGTAACACCTTACGGCATTCAAATACCTATATCAGCAGTAATTAAAACAAATGATAACACCGGAATTTTAATAGGCGGCACTAAAATGGATGTAGCAAAAGATTACGGAAAAGACTTAGCAGTAGGTGCAGGAGCAGGAGCTCTTGCAGGAGTAATTATTTCACCGCTTGCCGGAGGGGATATAGGTAAAGGCACAGCCCTTGCAACAGCAGTAGGAGCAGGCGGCGGGCTTATTAAATCAATATGGGATAAAGGTAACGATGTGGAAATCCCTGCAAACTCTGCAGTTCAACTCGTTCTTACCCAGCCGATTACTGTTAACCCCTCAATGTTTAATAACAATTATTAGAAAATCGGGTAATAATTTTATTTTTGTTTTAAAATAAAATTATTACACAGAAGAAAATCAGATACGGGGAAAAACATGTCTTTGTTAGGAAAATACACTGACAATTTTATAGAAGATGACGAGCTAGAACAAGATACGACTTACACCACACCTGCCGTATTAAAAAACGATGAAGAAATAAGCTTGAAAAAATCAATAATTATTTCGACAATTCTTCATCCCACAGCAATCGGCATTTGGGCATTAATTGTGCTTATTCTCGGGATGCTCGGGATTACTCTGACAATTTTCGATAAACCAAAACCGAAAGTTAACGATATAGAGTTTGTTCTGGTAGATAAAGAAGAAACACCGATTAACAAAAATACACCATACCGCGCAGATATAAATTCGCGTGCAGGCGGGCATCATGATCCAACAAGAAAAGTTTCAATGCCATCACCTGCTCCGGGAGTGCCTAAACAGGCTTCAAAACCGTCTAAACAGGCTGCGCCGAAACCTGTAGTTCAACAAAACCCGTTGCAAAAAATAGTTAAACAGGTAACACAACAGGTACAGACACCTGCACCTAAAAAGACAGTGTCACAGCCTGCTCAGGGGCCCAAAAAATCTCAGGCAGCAAAACCGGCACCTCCAACAGCGAGACCGTCTATAAAGCCACCTACGACTCCGAGACCGGTTGCAAAACCGTCTTCGTCGTTCACTGTTCCCGTACCTAAAGGCGGTACAGGTTCAGGCAGATACACAACAGGACCGATAAGCGGCTCCGGAGCTTCGTCCAAAGGCGGCGGTGGCGGCGGTCAATCTTCTGCAGGAAAAGGTTCTTATGCACCGACTCCGTCACTTGCACCGACAGGAGGGTCAGGAAACAGAATTGCCAAAGGCGGCGGTGGCGGAACAGGCGGTTACGGTAACCCGGGCCCCGGGAATCCCAACGGCAGACCAGGTATAGATGCCGTAAGAGAACCTGATTTCGGGCCATACATGAGAGAACTTCAAAGACGTATTAAAATGAACTGGGATCCCCCAAAAGGCAATGAAAGTAAACGCGTTGTTTTACTTTTCAAAATAGCTAAAGACGGGCGGTTACTCTCATGCTCTGTGTTTAAATCATCCGGTCTGCCCGGAGCAGATAAAGCGGCAATAAATGCAGTTCAGGCAACAGCGCCTTTCCGACCGCTTCCTGCAGAATTTAAAGGATCCAGCATTGATATTCAATTTACGTTTGATTACAACGTATTTGGAGCATCGGGATATAATTAGAAGATAAGAGGGTAGGAAGATAGGAAGGTAAGCCTATAAAAATAAGCTATGGCAGAAAAAAGAAAGGATGTTACGAAAGTTTCTAAAGCAAAAAAAGATGCGAGGGATAAAGAGAGGCTAAAACGATTTCAGCAGGACAGGAGTACCCGAGTGCATTAACAGAACAAAGCGATAACACTAAAATAATAAAGGTGAATGCAATATAAATAAAAAGCGCCGCTTAGAAAGTCGTAAGCTATGGTATAAAGAAAAAAGAGAGGATAAATATATGGAATTACTATTAGAATCAATTAAAATGGACTGGCCGGTATTACTGCCGATTTTAATCTGCTCAATACTGGTTGTAGCCGTTGTAATCAACAGATTTTCTTTTTACAAGAAAAACAAAAGAGATGTTGTGCTCTTTATCCCGAGATTGAAAAAAGA
>CALURE010000104.1 GCA_944323095.1 Candidatus Gastranaerophilales bacterium | reverse complement strand
GGTATTTTTTCAAAGAAAAATTCTCAAAAACGGGTAGAATATTTAAAATCTAAGGGAATTGAACTTAAATATTTTGAGACAGATCCGCTTGATAAAGAAATTTTTTATGACAGCTCAAATGTTGTGAAAATTGATGGAGTACCTGTTGAAGAGAAAATTAAAAATATAAATTATGACGGAGCGGTTTTGATTACGGATCTTGAGGAAATTTCTTATCTTTTTAATTTAAGAGATTTTTCAAAGAATTATTCAAGCAAAATCCGCGGCAAGGCTGTGATTTTTGCTGGAAGAGCACGTCTGCTTGATGATATTGATGATTTTGTCAAAAGTTATCAGGAAAATATTTTTGTTGATAAATCAACAATTAATGCTTATGATTTTGCCTTAATCGGTGATAAGGTTAAAGTTCTAGATAACAGCCCGATTAAGCTTATGAAAGCAGTAAAAACAGATGATGAAATCAACCATTACAAAGATGCTTTCAGACGTACGGATTTGGCTGTAAAAGCAATACGTGATTATATTGAAAATAACGACAATATTTCTGAATTTGATATCGCGGAACAGCTTGAAAAAAATTTTAAACGTTACGGTGCAAAAAGTTTAAGCTTTAAATCAATTGTCGCAAAAGATAAAAATTCAGCTCTTGCTCATTATTCAAAATGTTCAAAAGATGAAATTTTAAAAGACGGAAGTCTTGTTTTGATTGACTGCGGTGCGTATTACGAACAGGGACTTGCAACGGACATTACAAGAGTATTTGTAAAAGGTACTCCGTCTGAACTTCAAAAACGCGTTTACACAACTGTGTTAAAAATGTTTTTAAACTCATATCATTCAAATTTGACAAATGGTTATGCAATTGATGGACTTGCAAGAAAAATTTATTCCGAAAATGAAATAGACGGATTTGTATTTAACCACGGTCTCGGGCATGGAATAGGTGTCAGTGTTCATGAGTATCCGCCGAATTTGAGCAAAAACGAGATGGCAAAAATTGAAATTAAAGATAATATGTGTTTTACAATCGAACCGGGGCTTTATAATGAAGATTATTTCGGCATAAGGCTGGAAAATTCCTGCTATATGAAAGACGGGAAAATTCGTTCTTTTGTACACATGAATTATGAAAAAAAACTTATTGATTTTTCGCTTTTGTCGGAACAGGAAAAAGAGTGGCTCAAAGAATTTGAGGTTTTATAAAATGCAGGAAATAACAAGCGTAAATAATAATCTGGTAAAAGAAACCGTAAAACTTCAACAGAAAAAATACCGAGATAAAGAAAATAAGTTTTTGCTTGAAGGTTTTAAATGTATTGAAGAAGCCTTTAATGCAGGAATCGGGATTGAATACGCATTTGTATCGGATGTGAAAAAATACGAATTTCTTGCAGATAAGGCTATTTTAACAACCGAACCTGTTTTGAAAAAAATTTCTACAACAGATACAGCACCTGATGCTGTTGCTGTTGCGATCAAAAAGAATTATACTGTAGATAATTTATCCGGAGCAAAAAAAGTTGTGCTTCTGGAAAATATTAAAGATTTAGGTAATCTCGGTACAATTTTGAGAACTTCAACGGCATTCGGGGCTGATGCGGTCGTTTTGTACGGAAAAGAATGCGCAGATTTATATAATCCCAAATGTGTGCGTTCATCGGTCGGAAATTTATGGAAAATTCCTGTTGTGTATATTGAAAATTTTGATGAACTGCAGAAAATATTTGAAAAATTTGAACGTGTTGCAACACTCCCGCGTTCAAAAAATTATTTGAAAGATTTTAAAGTATCAGAACCTTTGCTTGTAATGTTTGGTTCGGAAGCTGACGGCCTTTCTGATGAATTGATAAATTTTGCGAAAAAAGATGTAAAAATTGAAATGGCATCTTCTGTTGAGTCTTTAAATCTTTCCGTGTCCTGTGCTGTTGTATTATATCACTTCTTATTATATAATAAATAGCGGAGGTTTTGAGTGGCATGGAAGATTCGTTATTTATTGTTATTCCTGCATACAATGAAGAATTAAACATAAGAAAAGTTACAGAAGATTGGTATAGTGTGCTGGAAACTTCGGGAGGAGGGCATTCTGAGCTTGTTATTGTTGATGACTCTTCGACTGATAGCACTTATGATATATTGTGTGAACTCAAAAAAGAGATGCCGCGTTTAACTGTTTTAAGAAAACCTAACAGCGGGCATGGTTTAACTTTGTTATACGGGTATAAATATGCATTAGAACAAGGAGCGGATTACGTATTTCAAACAGATTCTGATAATCAGACTGTGGCTGATGAATTTGAACAGTTCTGGAATTTAAGACACAGTTATGACATGGTCATAGGTGACAGAAACAGAAGAAAAGACGGATTATCCCGTTTATTTATTACTAAAGTATTAAAATTATGCTTGTTTTTAGAGTTTGGTGTTATTGTTAAAGATGCTTATACTCCTTTCAGGCTTATGAATGCTAAGGTTATGAAAAAGTATATGGAAAAAATTCCTGATAATACTGATTTTATTAATGTTCTGTTATCAGTATTTTTTATAAAACATAAGGAAAGAGTAAAATTTATACCAATAACGTTTAATGCAAGAAGCAGCGGAAAAAGTTATGTCAGTGTAAAAAATATTTTTAAAATCGGATTGCGTGCTCTAAAATTATTTTGGCAGATGAGGAATATATGAAAAATCTAAAAGTAATTGCGTGTATAATTTTATTCTTTTTAATTGCAGCGTTAGCAGTTATTTATTCTAATACTCCGGTTTTTATGGATGAAGAAGAAATTATCACAGGCGGCTGGTTAATTACAAAAGGATATGTTATTTACAAAGACTTTTTTGTCCATCATATGCCATTTTCTTATTATTTATTTTCTTTACCGGTTTTTCTTTTTAAACATCCTTCTATTTATTTAATCAGGTATATTACTAATTTTTCATTAATATTTATTTTGTTGTTTTTAGGAATTTATTCTAAAAAAGGTTTAAAACAGTTTTGGATATTCTATTATATATTGATATTACTCTTTTGTTTTCATTTATTTGCCGGTTATTGGACGATTTTAGCGGATACGACTTTTGCCGTGGCGGCATTAGCTATATTTATTACTGTTTTGGATAAACCTGACTGTGATTTTTCTTTAGGGCAAAAGTTAATTATATCGTTTTCTATTTTTGCCGGTATAACTTCAACTTTGATAGCTGTATATCCGTTTTTATTTTTTATGATTTATTATTACGTTGTTAGACTTATAAATAATAAGATCCGTATTAATAAAAAATTTATAAAAGAAGAATTAAAGTTTATTGCCATATTAGCAGCCCCATTTGTTATCTGGTTAATTTATATGCTTATAACCGGCAGTTTAGGTGATTTTTGGGACAAAGCTTATCTTTTTAACATCAAATATTATGCAAAGTACAATATCCATAGCAATGGCGGAGAAAGTGCTCTTGCGTTAATTGTTAATCACTTTAAGTGTATCTCTGAATTATTTAATTTTAATAACAATTATTTTCTTTTATTTATGAAATTATGCTTTTGGGCTTATGTTGTTAAATTAATTATAAAAAAAGAATACAATTTAGCTGTTTTTATTCCAATGTTTGCATTTTTGCTTAAAATGAGATCTGATTTTCATGATGCTCCTTATTATTATATTTTAATTTATATATTTGTTTTATTTATTAGAGATTTTTGTAATAGGTTTGTAAAATTAAAGTGGTCTGCTTTAATTTTGATACCTGTATTTGCATTTTTTTTAATAACAATTCATTATGATAATTTATTTTTCTATACATCAATGTTTTTATCAGATAAGCCTGAAAACATGGTTATCAAAAATTTATTGCTAAATAATGCTGTAAAAGCAATTGTTAAAAATGATGAAAAATTTGTATCATTACCGTTCGATTCAATTGAATATTATAATATTGAAAGAGAACCTGCAAATTATAATTTAGTATATCTTCCGTGGCACAATGATTTGCCGGGAAATCAGGAAGGGATAATAAAAGATATCGAAAAATATAAAGTAAAAGTAATTAAATATGATTTACTTAGAGCTATTTTTATTGGTGAAGATAAGGAGCATACGTATATAGATAGATATGCCACTTCATTAACACAATATATAAATGAAAATTACTATACTTACAGATTTTCACGTCCTTATTATTTTAGAAAAGAGTTTAAAACAGAAATTGATAATATTTTAAAAAGTCGAGGTTTTCCAATAAACTAATAATATTTTTTTATAGTAAAATTATTATATGGATATTTTGGAAGTAAAAAATCTCTGGAGTGAAGTAAAAACCGATTTAAAAGAAAATGTGCCAGCTCCTGCATTTCAAATGTGGATGGATGCATTAGAACCTGTAGATTTTGACGGGGATATTTTTTTTCTGGCCACTGTGCATTCTCTTGCGCCTCAGGTTATTAAGGCTAATTATGACAGCCAGATTTTGGATACGTTAAAAAAAGTTATAGGGAAAGAAGTTGCATATCAAATTACATTTGATGCAGAGCTTGCTGATAAATATCAAAAAGAAAAGAAAAAGGAGCTTCAAAAAGCCAAACGTTCTCTGCCTGAAACTGAAGAAAGCAGGATTATGGATAATCTTGCACAGATGCAGTCGTCGGCAAATTTGAATTTGAAGTATAAATTTTCAAACTTTGTGGTTGGGGAAAACAGCCGTTTTGCTCATGCTGCAGCTTTTGCTGTCGCACAAAATCCGGCTAAAAAATATAATCCTTTGTTTATTTACGGCGCCTCTGGACTTGGTAAAACCCATTTGATGCAGGCAATCGGACATTACATTATTTTTAATAAACCGAAATTAAAAGTTAAATACATAAAAACAGAGGAATATGTTAATGAATTAATTAAAAATATTCAGTGCGGAGGCAATGACAGAAACGCACGTATGGACAAATTTCGCCAGAAATACAGAAATGTTGATGTGCTTTTGATTGATGATATTCAGTTTCTGGAGAGCAAAACTTATACTATGGAAGAAATTTTCCATACCTTTGACAGCCTGCATAACAAAAACAAACAGATTGTTATAACATCGGACAGACTGCCCAAGGATATTCCGACACTTCCCGACAGGCTGCGTACCCGTTTTGAAATGGGATTGATGGTTGATATTACACCTCCTGATTTTGAAACTCGTGTTGCAATTTTGAAAAATCTTGCTGAACAGGCAAATGTTAAAGCAGATTTTGATGTCTTTGAATATATTGCCAAAAATTTTGTGAATAACGTCAGAGAGCTTGAAGGGGCTTTTAATAAAGTCAGTGCTTATGCTGATATTGAAAAAACAGAGCTTACTCTTGATTTCGCAAAAAAAGTGTTGAATTGCGAAGCTTTACGTGAAGAACTTACAATTGAAAAAGTTGCAAGAGCTGCCGGAGAATATTACGGTGTATCTTTGAAAGATTTTTTGAGTTCAGCCAGAAATCAGCGCGTTTCATCTGCCCGTCACGTGGCTGTTTATATGGCGCGGGAGCTTACTCAAAAAAGTTTTGAAAGCATAGCAGAATTTTTTAACAAAAAACACACAACAATGCTCTATTCTTATGAAAAAATACGAGATGATATAAAAACAAATAAGGAGCTTGAAAATGCTGTCTATACAATAAGACGAAGTTTGGAAAATAAGATTTAATAACAGGAATTTATTATTATGTACGATTATATAAAGGGGATTTTAACAAACAAATCAAATTCATCAAAGGGAATTTATGTAACTGTTGAAACATCAGGGATAGGTTATCT
>CALURE010000103.1 GCA_944323095.1 Candidatus Gastranaerophilales bacterium | reverse complement strand
TCGGACTTCATAACATCCGTGGGCTTTAATTGTCTGCCTTCTAATTTTTGTGTAATAAGATCCCGAAACAAGTTCGGGATGACATTAAAGTTAAAATCCCTTGCTACATCATCATCCTGTCGGGGGGGGGGCAGTTCAAAGCTTCTCTATACAACATTTTTCATCCTCCTAAATATTCTTTCTGTTTTTATTATTTACGATTTTACATTGTTTGTCAATACTTCAAATATCAAATAATCTGTGGAGTCTGTTTATTATATCTTCTTCATCAAGATCCTGTGTAATTTTATTTAAATCAATCGCCATTTGATAGTAATTTGCAGCATCGTTAATAAATCCCATTGCCTGCGATGCTCTTGCTGCATTAAAGTATGCAAGAGTATAGCTTGGATTTAATTCTACTGCTGTTTCAAAATATTCAAGGGCTTCCTCGGCATCACCCAGACCGTCAAGGTATAGAATTCCAAGATTATTTTGTGAATATTCATTATCAGGATTCAGATCTATAGCCTTATGGAAAGATACAAGTGCTTCTTCAAGATAATCTTTTTCCCACAGAGCAATTCCTGCTTTTGAATACCCCCTGTAGTCCTCAGGGTTGCACATAATTGCGTCGCAATATGCTCTTATTGCATTATCAATATCGTATGCCGCCATATAAACATCTCCGAGCGACAGGTGAAGTTCATAATTATTTGGATCCAGTATTATACCTGCCTGATATGTAGAGACTGCTGCATCAATATTTCCCTTAACTTCGGCATAAATCGAACCTAATGCCTGACAAACTATTGACGTCCATTCTTTATCAGGATTTATTGATATTGCTTTTTGATAATGTTCTATAGCTTCATCATAAAGCTGGGCTTTTGCATAGGAATATGCAAGTGAATTATTATAAAAAGGATTTTCAGGATCTTTATCAAGTGCAAGTTTAAAGGCGCTTATTGAATTTATTTTATCTTCTTTTTTTAGATAAAGATGCCCTAGTTCATAGTAAATTTGCGGGGTATCAATATCAAATTCAAGAAGCTTTTCATAGCAGTCAATTGCTTCATCGGTATTTTCGGGGAAATAAGTTTGAAGTACCGTTGCAAGTTTTATTAGAACTTCTCTGTTTAAAGGATTTGCTTCAAGCACTTTTCTGTAACAGTCAACGGTTAAATCAAATTCTTTATTTTTAAGGGCTAGATCCCCCATTTTGCAGTAGAAAATTTCTCCGTGATTTGTTGCTGAAACAGCCTGTCTGTAAATATTTTCCGCTGTAGGGTAAAGCTTAAATTTTTCTAAAAATTTCCCGACAGTGTTATATGTGAATACAGAAAAATCATCTGACATGTTTTTGTAAAACATTTTCATTGATGGTCTGTCCCACGCAAGCATGACGCTTCCAGAAAGAAAATAATATAAAAAGCTCAAATAATCTTTAACGTTTCCGTTTTGCGAATTAATTTTTTGAAGTATAGATTGGGATAGGATTAATCTTGGTCTTGCGGATTTTAATTTCCCCATTTTAATCGCAGATTTAAATTCCTGTTCTGCGGATTTGAAGTCCTGTGCCATTTTCATAAAGAAGCCTGTGTAAAGATGCGCATTGATATTCTGCGGCGCCAGCGAAACTGCTGTTTTACATTGTTCTATAGCAGTATCAAGACTTATCTGCCCCTGTTCCCACATTAAAGTTGCAAGCCTGTAGTATGCTTCAGGCATAGTAGGGTCGTATTTTACCGCATCAATGTAATATTCAACAGCCTCTTGCAAATCGTTGTTTTGCATACGGATAAGATATTTTTCATGTGCTATTCTGGCTTTTTCTAACGCTTCTCTGGCTTTTTCGGTATTAGCCGCTTTTATCGGCTGTAGTAAAATCTGTTCTGACATCAATGAGCTCCAATAAGATGTATATTCTATATATTTAAATGTCGATATAAATAATATTAATCTTTAGTAATTTGAATTAATATCATCTATATGGAGTAGAAAACTGGATAAAATGAATTTTCTCCCCCTTGATGGGATGGGATTAAGGGGTGGGTGACTTTCAGAAGACCGGAAGTCCAGTGGGTAAGAAGATAGGAAGCTTGGAAGGTAAGCCATTTACATTAAAAAGCTTATCCTCCAATCCTCCTACCCTCCTATCTTCCGATAATCATCCCTCACCCCCAGTCCTCTCACGGATGAGAGGGAGTGTTCTGTCATGCTGAACTTGTTTCAGCATCTTACAATGATAAGATTCCAAAATAAGCTCGGAATGACATTATGACTGGCTTTTGAGAATATCTGGTTTAAACTAAGATATAAGTCCCCTGTTATGTTGGCTTTGTTTAATGCTTGGATTCATGTTATAATATAGACAGCATGGAAGATAGTTTAGAGATTTCAATAGCGCATTTATATCCTAAGCATTTAAATCTATATGGTGATTTGGGAAATATTATCACACTTATTAAGCGCTGCGAATGGCGTGGTATAAATGTTGTGTATGATAAAATAGATTTCAATGATAAACTGGCTTCGCATGATTTGTATTTTATAGGCGGCGGTCAGGATAAGCAGCAGCAGGAAGTTGCAGGCGAGTTATATAAAAATAAAGAATTCTTTTTGAAAGAACGTGACAACGGTGCTGTTTTTCTTGGAATTTGCGGTGGTTATCAACTTTTCGGCCATTATTATCAGCCGTTTGACGGTGAAAAACTTAAGGGCATAAGTTTGATAGATGCATATACTGTGGCCGGCAAAAAAAGGTTTATTGGCAATGTTACTGTAAAAACGGATTTTTTGTATCCTGATACTCTTGTAGGTTTTGAAAATCACAGCGGGCTGACTTATTTGCAGGGAGATTGCAAACCTCTTGGTACTGTTGTTACAGGTAATGGCAATAACGGAGTTGACAGAACAGAAGGTGTCAGATATAAAAATGTTTTCGGCACTTATTTGCATGGTTCTCTGTTGCCTAAAAATCCGCATTTTGCAGATTATTTAATAGAACTTGCTTTAAAGAAACATTACGGACGTGATTTTTCGTTACAGAAACTTGATGATACAATTGAAATAAAAACTCATGAATCTTTAGTTGGAAAGGCATATTAATGAATAAGTTTGAAATTTTGTTTAATAAATGGTGTAAAATCCCTGATCAATTGAGATTTTTGTTTATCGGCGGGGTAAATGCCTGTATATCCTATGTTTTTTATGTGATTGCAATACACTTTCTCGGGCAGGAACAGTACCAGATTTGTGCGGCTATTCAGTGGATACTTTCATCCGTAACTTCTTTTATTAATCAAAAATTGTTTGTATTTTGTACAAAAGGCAACTGGCTTGCAGAATATTTCAAGTGCTGCACAACATGGGTTGTCAGTTATTGTTTTAATGCGTTATTGTTGGAGGCGCTTGTTAAATTTGTAATAAAAAATGTTTATATTGCACAGTTGTTCTCTATTCTTGCTGCATCAGTCGTAACTTATGTACTGTTTAAATATTTTGCTTTTAAACAAAAAAAGTATTCATAAAATAAAAAAGCGGTTATTATTTAACCGCTTTTATTATCTCTATAAGTTTTTGTGTAGCTTCTTCAGGGGTATATTTTTCCTGTTCGCCTGTTTCTCTGACCTTATATTCAACAAATCCTTCATTTATGGTTTTGCCCACTGTAACTCTAAACGGGAAGCCGATTAAATCTGCATCTTTAAATTTAACTCCGGCTCTTTCATCTCTGTCATCAAGAACAACTTCAATTCCTGCAGATTGCAAATCCTGATACATTTTTTCAGCTGTTTTCATCTGCAGATCATCATTAATGTTTACAGGAACAATTATAACGTGGTAGGGAGCAATTGCAATCGGCCATTTAATTCCGTGTTCGTCGTAATGAGCTTCAACAGCAGCAGCAGCGGTTCTTGAAATACCTATTCCGTAACATCCCATAACATATGGGTGTGTTTTCCCGTTAATGTCAGTGTAGACTGCATTCATCGGTTTGGAATATTTAGTGCCGAGTTTGAAAATATTTCCAACTTCAATACCTTTAGTTACAAATAAAGGTTTTCCGCATTGCGGGCAAAGTTCTCCCTGTTGTACAAGGCGGATATCGGCATAGTTAATATTGTCAATTCCCAAATCCATAAGGTTTGCTCCAACCATATGTTTGTCTGTCTGGTTAATGCCTATGACAAAATTTTTCATATCCCTGACAGTTTCATCAGCGATTATTTTAACATTTTTTATTCCCTTAGGCCCTATAAAACCAGGTACTGCATCAAATCCGTTTTCAGCCATAAGTTCGGCAATCTCTGCGGCAGATGCTATTCTAATTTCAATTCCGCCTGCCGCATTCATTAATTTTGTTTCTTCAACTGCTTTATCTGCTCTGATTAGTGCAAGAACAGGTTTTTTATCCACTATGTAAACCAGAGTTTTTAAAATCAAAGTATCCGGAATATTTAAGAATTTGCTTAATTCTTCAATTGAATGGGTATTTGGAGTATCAATTATTTTTGTTTCATAAAAATAATCTTTGCCATCAATGACTGCAGAAGGCAGATTTGAGACTGCGTGGTTTGAATTTGCGGAGTAATCGCATTCATTGCAGTAAAAAACATCATTTTCACCGGCATCAGTATCCGTAATAACCATAAATTCATGCGAAACGCTTCCGCCTATTGCGCCTGAATCCGATTGAACCATTTTTGTATCAAGACCGCATCTGTCAAATATTTTTTTGTATGCCTGCGCCATATTTTGATATTCTTTATCAAGTCCGGCTTCATCAAGATCAAAGCTGTAAGCGTCTTTCATAATAAATTCACGTCCTCTTAAAAGTCCGTAACGCGGTCTTATTTCATCACGGAATTTTGACTGGATCTGGTATAAATTTACAGGCAATTGTTTATAAGATTTAAGCGCATCTCTTGCAACCGATGTTATAATTTCTTCATGTGTGGGGCCAAGACACATATCTCTGTCATGGCGATCTTTAAGACGCATTAATTCACGTCCGTAAACTTCCCATCTGCCGGATTCTTCCCATAATTCTTTCGGTTGGACAAAAGGCATTAAAAGTTCCTGAGCACCTGCACTATCCATTTCTTCTCTTACAATATTTTCAATTTTTTTCAAAACTCTCCACATTAAGGGCATAAATGTATATATCCCGGGTGCGAGTTTTTTTATAAATCCTGCACGCCCGAGCATTTTGTGCGAAATAACTTCGGCATCAGACGGATATTCCCTAAGGGTTTGTACAAACATTTTAGACATTTTCATAATAATTAGTACCTCGTAACTCTTTATTAATTTTATTTTAACATAAAAATAATGTATTGAAATTTTATGAAAATAAGTTATAATTAATTATATAGTATCAATTTAAAGTATAATTTTTACAAAAGGAGAGCAAACATGGAAAAATTACAAACAAGAATTAAGTCGTCGGGGGGGGGGCGCTATTAGCTTCTCCACAATGGTTCTGGCGAAAATTATTTAGGGCGGTAGGAAGTATCGTTAAATTTTTCCCTCTATCGAGTGATGGTTTAATGGAGAGCTCATTCTGTCATTCTGAACTTGTTTCAGAATCTCATTATTATTTAGAAGATAAGAAACTAAGAAGGTATGAGGGCAGGCTATTATCAGAAAATAGTTTATCTTCCAATCCTCCTGCCCTCCTATCTTCCAATAACCAGCCCCTATCACTCTCCCGCAAGGGGCGAGGGAAAAGCGCTTCCCCCTTTACTCTTCACCCTTCACTTAAACGGAATGCTGCGTTTACTCTGGCGGAGGTTCTAATCACCCTTGGAATTATTGGAGTGGTAGCTGCATTAACAATGCCGTCGCTTATTTCTAATCATCAAAAAAAT
>CALURE010000102.1 GCA_944323095.1 Candidatus Gastranaerophilales bacterium | reverse complement strand
TCACTAATCAATTGTAATTGCTCAACCTGAGCCGGCTAAACTCGCTCATATGTCATTCTGAACTTGTTTCAGAATCTAAAAATTTTACGCTCAGACAATAGCCGGCTTGTTGTCGTTTCGCAAACATTGATTGTTCACTACGCTAACAGCCGAATTATTTGTTAATTGCAGTTTGTAGGGTGGGATAAGCGAAGCGTTCCCACAAGATAGGTTATTCTGAATAGGCTGGATTCTTTCGCCTGACGGCTCAGAATGACAATATTTTTTGTACACTTTAGCATAACGTAAAAACTTATTTACTTCCGATAACATCACTTATGTAAAAAAAACGGACTATCTAAAAAGTTAGTCCGCTATTTCATTTTCTGAAACAAAAAGGATTTACATTAACTTATACTGTGTTTTTTAAGCCTTAGTATTCAATGCCCTGTCTTGCCATAACCCCCATATCAAAGTAATGTTTGATAGGTTTCATTTCTGTTACAAGATGAGCCATTGCTTTTAATTCAGGGTGTGCATAACGCCCTGTTAATACGATTTCCAGATTTTCAGGTTTATGAAGCAATGCATCTTTTACATCTGAAACTTTAATCATATTCATTGCCGTGCAAATATTAATTTCATCAAGAATAATTAATTGATATTCCCCTGAATTTATTGCTTTTTTTGCAAATTCCCAGCCTCTCTGGGCTTCTTTAAAATCTTCCATACATACATTATGGGAATAGCAGACTCTGTCCATACCGAATTGTACAACATCAAGGTTCGGCAAAAATTTTGACGAAGAAACAATTTCTCCGTAAGAAGTTGCGCTGTCCCCTTTTGTAAATTGAATAATTAAAACTTTCCAGCCGTGTCCGAGTGCTCTTAATGCCAAACCAAGAGATGCTGTTGTTTTACCTTTCCCGTCTCCTGTATAAATCTGAATATAACCATGTTCTAACACGACTCACTACCTCCAATAAATAAAATGATAATTTCCTCTATCCTTATTTTAACGAATCTCTCCCTGTTATTTAATCGTTCTAAGGATTGATAATTTTTAAGAGCCGGAGTGAAATTTCTATCCCCGCTCCCAAGATTTTTGTATATTCATAATAAAACTAAATTAAAAAAAATAAATAACTTAAACCATATCCATGCCAATCTTTTTACAATTAATTTTTAGAAAATCTATAAACCGGCTTGTTATCGTATTTTTGAGTAAATGGTATATTTGAAAAAAATTTACATAATTTTTGTAAACTAATTGTTAAAAACTCTTGCACAATCCCAAAAGCTTTAAATATCAAGCTTTTATGCGTAAAAAATATTTGTTAATGTTGTTAATATTAAATTCAAAGAGTCCTTATACGTAATTTCAGGCAATTTTAGGAGCTGGGTATGAGTTATAAAGATGACAGATTTTTACAAAAGCGGGCATAATAAAATTATGAGGGATATGATGTTAACTTTTGTAAAGAACTTGGGATTTTCTGAAATAACAGAGTTTGAGAAGTTTTTATATTATTAGAGGTATAAAAGAAGAGAAGTATAATGAGCGTAGACAGACCAGGAATCGCAAAACTAAATATACCTAAAAGTACGACGAAGACAACCACTTCTGTCCGGCTTTCTACTGCTACAAGAGGAAGTCATGGCATAGTTATGGCTCAGCGTTCAAAGGTCGGTTCCGGTGCTATTTTTGATTATAACGGCTGGAGAAGAAATGAAATTTCTAATCTAAGGGCATCATTGAATAATAATGCTACAAGAGCTATAAAGATGGATTTTGTCAGCCCGCAGCCTATGGTTTATACAGCACCTGCTCAGAATAACAGCATAAATAAGTATGCAGCAGCTATGATGGGAATTCAAATGTTAAATGAAACCCTTGGCTCATTAGGTAATTTAACAAAAACAAATTCTACGATAAGTTCCGGAAATACTAAAGGTACTGGTGAAGCTTCCGGTAACTCTTCTGCATTGAATGCAATGAAGAATGCAAAAGATTCAACAAGTTTACGTTCTGCTATTGAGACTGCACAAAATGAAAAAACACAAATGCAGTCAGAATTAACGCAGTTAGAATCTCAATTGCCGTCTATGAAAGAAGCATCAGAAGCAGCATCTAAACAGTTGAAAGATCTTGAGCCTAAGGTTGAAGCTAAAGAAAAAGAAGTTAAACAAAAAGAAGAAAATGTTTCGGCAAAAGAAGAAGTATTAGCTTCTTCTGAAAAAGACAAATCATCTAAACTTCAGGTTGCTAAGAACATGGAAGCGGCTGTTGGTGAAGCAGCATCTAATTATACTAAAGCATCAGAAGCATTAGTAAATGCAGAAGCTACTTTGGCAAGTACTCCGAAAACAATTACTACAACGGATGCATCTGGTAATACAACTACACAGCCAAATCCGGCTTATGAAAAAGCACAGCAGGCAGTAGAACAGGCAAAAACTCAAAAAGAACAAGCTCAAAAGGAATTGGATAAAGCAAAAGAAGGTCATGAAAATGCTGTTAAAAACTATGAAAATTCTGTAAAAGCATATGAACAGGCTGCATCTGATGTTCAGACCGCCAAAGATGGACTTAAAGAAGCTAATGCTGAGTTTGAAAAGGCTCAGACAGAATTAAATGAGTTAAAGAAACAAGAATCTGAAGCACAGTCAAAAGTAAAAGCATATGAAGATGGTCTTGATAAACAAAAAGAATTACAAAATAATATAGATAAATATACTGATGAAATTAAGTCTCAAAATAACCGTTTGACTGATCTTGAAAATAAAGAACAAAAAGAACTTACAAATACAAATGACAGTATGAATTCTCTTGCCGACAAAATTTCAGACAGAAACAAAAAAATTGATACCTCTAACGGTTTAAGCTTTATGGAAAACAGAAGATTGGCAAAGAATGAAGCAAATTCAGAAAAATATGATAAACTGACAGAACAAAGAGATGCTCTAGAAACAAAGGTAAATTATACAAAGCTTTATAAGTCTCAAGGAGAGCAAATTGGCGGTAAAATTTTCCGTTCAGGTTCATATGATGGAGAAACTTTGTATATGATAGGAGCAAAACCTGTATCGGCAGAAGAATTTGAGAAACAGAAAAAACTTGCAGAACAAAATAATACTTCACAGTCATAAATAAACGTAACAATAAATTAACATGTCACTTTACATTTAAATTTTTATATTTTATAATTTAACAGTAGTAAAAAAAGAACGGGACAACCCCCGTTCTTTTTTAGCTAATATACCGCTGTTATCCTGAGTTTAAGAGCAGACTCGCAAGAGCGGTAAATTTTTGAAAGGGTAAGGTTTATTTTTTATGAAACAGGAAATCAACAGACATGATATTTTAGAAAAGATTACACCGTTAATTGAAAATACAGCCATGCGTTTCGGGTATATCCCTATAGAAATTGAGTTTGTAAAAGAGAATCACAGGTGGTTTTTACGTATTTATCTATATTCTAAGGAAAAAGAAGTTACGTTGGATGATTGTGAGAATGTTACAAGAAGTTTGTCTGATTTTTTAGACGAGCTTATACCTGTTAAATACTACCTTGAAGTTTCATCGCCGGGGCTGGAGAGGAAATTCAAGTCTGAAAAAGAATTTATTATCTTTAACGGGCGGAGAATAAGCTTAAAGCTTAAAACACCGTTAGAGGGCGAGACTGAAAAAATATTTAAAGGAGAAATTCTTGATTACGACGATACAAACGGATTAAGATTTTTCAGATTTGATGACGGGCAGGAATTGCAAATCCCGAAAGACAATATTCAATCGGCGAAATTATATATTGATTAGTCAAGTGAATAGCTGAAAATTTAACTTAAACGACTTGTTCACTTATTAACTTTATAGGCTTAACAAAAGAAAGGGAAATAGACAATGATTAAAATCGGTACAGCGCTATTTGAAGCTTGCGAAGAACTTGAAAGAGAAAGAGGAATATCAAAAGAAGTTTTGATAGCATCTCTTTGCGATGCGATGGTAGCAGCTTATAAAAAGCATATGAGAATTAAAGATGCAGCTAATATTGAGGCTATTTTAGACGAGCAGTCAGGAGAAATAGGTGTTTTCAGTACAAAACTTGTTGTAGAAGAAGTTGAAGATCCTGATACTCAGATTACTTTAAATGATGCAAAAGAAATCGCAGAAGATGTTGAAGTCGGTGATGAAATTAAAATTGAAGTTACCCCCGAGCAATTCGGCCGTATTGCAGCTCAGTCTGCTAAGCAGGTTATAACTCAAAGAATCAGGGAAGCTGAAAGAAATCTTGTTTTAAATGAATTTTTGGAAAAGAAAGGAACTTTAACAACCGGTATTATTCAACGTGTTGAAAACCGTAATGTTATCGTTAATATCGGCAAAATTGATGCTATAATGCCGCAGAAAGAACAAATTCCCGGAGAATATTACAAACCTGGTAACAGAATAAGAGTTTTTGTTCTAAATGTAAAAGAAACAACAAGATTGCCTCAGGTAATTGTTTCTCATGCGCATGCAGAAATTGTTAGAGAACTGTTTGAACTCGAAGTTCCTGAAATTGAGGATGGAATTGTTGAAATTAAATCAATTTCCCGTGAAGCAGGTTACAGAACGAAAATTGCTGTCTGGTCAAATGATCCTGAAGTTGACAGTGTGGGTGCCTGCATCGGACCGCGCGGCTCCAGAATTCAGACAATCGTATCAGAGTTGAAAAACGAAAAAATTGATATCGTAAGATATTCTGAGGATCCTGTTGAATACATTGTTAACGCATTATCTCCGGCGAGAGTTGTGTCTGTTGATATTCTGGCAGATGATGAGTATGCTCACGAAGCAATGGTAGTTGTACCTGACGATCAGTTGAGCCTTGCAATCGGCCGTGAAGGTCAGAATGTAAGACTCGCTCATAAATTAACAGGTTGGAAAATAGATATTAAGAGTGTTTCGCAGATGGAAAAAGCTGAAGCTCAAAATATATCTAATTATGAGGAAACACCGGAAGAAATTATTGATGATGCTGAAGAAGAAGTTGATGAACTTCAGCAGGAAATTGAAGAAGAAATGAATCAGCAGGCTGTCGATGAAGAAGATTTTCAGGATGAGCCTGTGGATGAAGCAATAGAAGAAACTGAAGAATAAATATTATAACATTAAAAGGCCGTCTTAAGGACGGCCTTTTTTATATTGTATTTATATTCTGTTGACAAAAAATATTGAGCAAATATTATATATTATATGGCTTAAAATACCAAATTAGTATTGTAGTATAAGTAGAAAAAAGGAGATTAATCTCATGGCTAGAGAAAAGTACGAACGTACCAAACCGCACGTTAACATCGGTACAATCGGCCACGTTGACCACGGTAAAACAACATTGACAGCAGCTATCACAGCTGTATTGGCTGCTCAGGGACAAGCTGCATTGAAAAAATTCGATGAAATTGACGCAGCTCCGGAAGAAAAAGCAAGAGGTATTACTATCTCTACTGCTCACGTAGAATATGAAACAGCAACAAGACACTATGCTCACGTTGACTGCCCGGGCCACGCTGACTATGTTAAAAACATGATTACAGGTGCTGCTCAGATGGATGGCGCTATCCTTGTTGTAGCTGCAACAGACGGTGCTATGCCTCAGACTCGTGAACACATCCTGTTAGCTCGTCAGGTTGGTGTTCCTAACCTTGTTGTATTCTTGAACAAATGCGATATGGTTGATGATCCTGAATTGTTAGAATTAGTTGAAATGGAAGTTAGAGAACTTCTTTCTTCTTATGAATTCGACGGTGATAACATTCCGTTCATCCACGGTTCTGCTTTGAAAGCTCTTGAAGCTGCTCAAGCTAATCCGAAAATTCAACGCGGTGAAGATAAATGGGTTGA
>CALURE010000101.1 GCA_944323095.1 Candidatus Gastranaerophilales bacterium | reverse complement strand
GAAAGGAAATGATTATGCTGGCAATAATTACGGCACGCGGCGGCAGCAAAAGAATTCCGAGGAAAAATATAAAAGAGTTTATGGGCAAACCCATGATTGCTTATGCAATAGACGCTGCGCTTAATTCCGGAATATTTGAAGAAGTTATGGTTTCAACTGATGATTTTGAAATTGCTGAAATTTCCAAAAAATATGGTGCTCAGGTTCCTTTTATGCGTTCTGAAAAAACATCAAATGATTTTGCGGTTACAAAAGATGTGATATTAGAAGTTGTTGATGAATATAAAAAACGCGGAAAAGAATTTGACAGTATTTGCTGTATTTATCCGTGTGTTCCTTTTTTGACAGGCGAAATTTTGAAGGATGCTTATGCAAAATTTAAAAAATCAAGTGCAGACAGATTAACTCCTGTTGTAAGATTTTCTTTCCCGATTCAAAGAGCTTTTAAAGTCAATAAAGAAGGTTTTCTGGAATACAGAGAACCGGAGCATGAGTTTACACGCTCGCAGGATTTAGAGCCTATGTTTCATGATGTCGGGATGTTTTATTTTTATAAGTATGGTAAGATTACAAGTAATCAAATCCTGCCTTATGAGTTGGATGAACAGATAGTACAGGATATAGATAATGAGTCTGACTGGCAAATGGCAGAAATGAAGTATAAGGTGTTGCATAATGTATAAAATCGGATTAAAGCTCTGGTCAATAAATACTGATTATTATTATGAGGAAGCAAAACGGCTTTACAATGAAGGTGTATTTGACTATATTGAGCTTTATGTCGTTCCTGAAACGCTAGACACCCTTGAGAGTTGGAAAAAGTTGAATATTCCTTTTATAATTCACTGTCCGCATTTTGCTCACGGATTTAATCTTGCAAAATCTGAAAAACGGGAAAGTAATTTAAATATTTACAATCAGGTAAAACATTTTGCGGATGAATTAAATGCGAAATATATAATTTTTCATGGCGGAGTTGAAGGAGATATAAAGGAGACTGCAAAACAGTTGAAAAGTTTTAACGAATGCAGAGCTTTAATTGAAAATAAACCTTTTGCGGCATTGCCAAATACTATGGGTGGAAAATTTTGCCGCGGAGCAACTCTTGAAGAAATCGGGATTGTGATAGATGCTGTAGGATGCGGTTTTTGTCTGGATTTCGGGCATGCAATATGTTCTGCAAATTCTCAAAATAGAGATGTTTATGCTTATTGTAAAAGTTTTTTTAAATTTAAACCAAATATGTTTCATTTGACGGATTGTCAGGATATATTATCTCCTTATGACTCACATTTACATTTAGGAGATGGACAGTTAGACTTAAAGAAAATAAAAAAATTGTTACCTGAAAATGCTATAATTACACTCGAAACAGTTAAAAATTCTAAGGAAAATTTAAATGACTTTATAGGAGACTGCAAATGTATGCAACTGAAAACAAATTAGAAAATATTGAAAAGACTCAATGGGGATTTTTTCAGTTTAAAGATAAACCGACTAATGAAGAATTGACAAAATATTACAGAGATAAATATTTTGAAAGTAATGAGCATAATTATAAAACAGATTATTGTATTGAGGAAATAAGGCATAAGACATTTGTTAATTCTTTAATATTACATAAGGCTGTTTCACTGATTTCGGGGGTGGGGCATTTAGCCGCATATGATATAGGTTGTGGCGAAGGTTTTATGGTAAACGAAATGTATAAACGAAATTTTGATGTAAAATCATGTGATTTTTCAAATACAATTGAAAAATATTTTCCCCAATATGCAAAATCGCATAAACAGGGTGATATTTATGAAATAATTGAAAATGATTTTCAAAAAGAAAAATTTGATATAATAACAGTTATGAATGTTCTGGAACATGCTCTTGACCCTGTTGCATTAATAAAAATTTTAAAGTCGGGATTAAAAGAAAATTCAATACTTGCAATTACTGTGCCGGAAGATTTTTCAGAGCTTCAAAATTTCTTGCTTGATAAGAAGCAAACCACAATGAGATGGATTGCTTATCCTGATCATATAAGTTATTTTAATCATAAATCAATTAAAAACTTCCTTAATGATTTTGGTCTGACAATAGTTACGTCTCTTGCAAGTTTCCCTATAGAAATTTTTTTGTTGAATGATATATTAAATTATGATAAAGATAAGAGTAAAGGCAAGGATGTATATAGTATTATAAGAGATTTTGATTTATACTTATCTACATTGGATATTGAAAAAGTTATAAAATTGTATGAAAGTTTTGCAGATCTGGGTTTAGGTAGAAATATTACATATTTTTGTAAATTAAACTAATGAAAGGGAAAAAAGTGAATAAGAAGGAAAAATTATTAGAAATTTTTAATTTAATTTTTGGAAAAACTGTGTCAGAAGATATAAAAAAAGATGGTGATGACTGGGATTCTTTAAAACATATTGAAATCCTTTCCGCTGTCGGAGAAGAATTTAATATAAAATTTACACCTGATGATATAAATAAACTGACATCATTTAAAGATATTTTAGAGGCTGTTGAAAAATGTTAAATTTTCATCATATTGGCATAGCATCAAAAAATATTGAAACAGAAGAAAAATATTATGAAAATTTAGGCTATGAAAAAAGCAGTGAATATTTTATTGATGAAAATCAAAAGATTCGTGCTGTATTTATGGAATCTTCCGTTTCCCCTAGAATAGAGCTGATTTCGGAACTTCGGGGGGGGGGGCATTCTTAGCTCTTTTCTTAAAAAAGGAATTAAAATGTATCATATAGCTTATTCTGTTGAAAATATAGAAAGTGCAGCAGATGAATTAGTAAAAAATGCAAATGCAATGATAATATCACAAATAAAAGATGCAGAATATTTTAAAAGAGTGTGTTTTTTGGCTTTGCCAAATATGCAGATAATAGAATTGGTAGAAGAATGATAAACGAACTATTAGAAAATAACTTAACAAGATTAAAGATTATAAAATCAAAAGTAAAAACGCAAAATCCTCAAAAAATAAAAATTAATGTTTTTAGAAATCATGCCTTTGAGACAATGGAGGCTCTAATTAATGTATTTTTGAGTTACAGTAATATTGAAGCTGACTTCTGGTATTCTGATTATGATGACAGTTTTAATTTTAATGTTCAACAATCTGATATTAACATATTATGGATAGATGTAACACGTTATAAAAATATTAATTTTGCAGAATGGCTGCAAAACAGAATTTCTGTTTTAAAACAAGAATCTTCTGCAAAAATTCTTGTCTATTTGTCGGAAAAAACAGATGATAATGTTTTGAAAATTCCGGATGTTATAGTTGCAGACAGCTGTGTTGTAAAATCTTTACTTAATAATGAATTTTATGAGGAAGCGGATATGATTACCCACACAGGCACTCCGTTGTCTTCTAAAAGTCTTTTATACATTGCACGGGAACTAGGATTTAAATACATTCCTTCACTTGTAAAACCATCATTAAAGGCTGTTATTACTGATTTAGATAATACATTTTATGACGGAATATTAGGGGAAGACGGAATTAATGGAATAAAACCACGATACGAATTTCAACGCAAATTAAAAATGCTGAAAGAGCATGGGATAATGCTTGGTATTTCTTCAAAAAATGAAGAAAAAGATGTTATTGAACTTTTTGAAAAAAGAAGTGATTTCATTTTAAAACTGGAAGATTTTACTTCATATTCTGTTAATTGGAATTCAAAATCTGACGGTATCATGAAGATTGTAAAACAGATGAATATAGGTTTTGACTCGGTTTTATTTGTCGATGACAATATTGGAGAAATAGAATGGGTTAAATCCCAAATACCTGATATAAATATTTTACTTGCATCTGATATTAATATTGTAAATTCAATAGATTTATATCCGGGTTTATTTAAAAGCTCTGTTCTAAAAGAAGATTCTATAAGAACAAAAGATATTAAAGCTAATGAGTTAAGGGAAAATTTATTTAATAAAGATGAAGATGAATATTTTAAACAGTTACAGATGGTTATTACTTATTCAATAAATCCGTTTGATAAAAAAGAGCGTGTTGTTGAATTGGTTAATAAAACTAATCAGTTTATTTTTTCATATAAAAGATATTCGCATGATAGTATTTCAGAATATTTTTCAGATGATGACAAGGCTGTTATGACTATTGAGCTTCAGGATAAATTATCTGACAGCGGGGTTATTGGAATTATAACCGCAAGAAATGAAAATAGTATATTAAAAATAGATGAAATTTGTGTTTCTTGCAGAGCATTAGGCCGGCATATTGAAGATTATATGCTTGCTAAAGCTTTTTTGATTTTGAAAAATTATTTAAAATGTTCTGACAAAATAAAATTTGATTTTGTAGAAGGTCCGCGAAATAAACCTGCACAAGTCTGGCTTGAAAAATATTCTAATTTGAAAGTTGGATGCAAAGCAGAAATAGAAATGCCACTACAACAAAATATTAAAGAAAATAAATTTGTACAGACTAATGTGAGAGAATATGATTATACAGTTTAAAAATTATAAATTAATGAATGATGAAGAAATTAAAATGGTTTATGACTGGCGAAATTCAGACAGAATACGTTCAAAAATGATTCATCAGGACATTATTCCATTTGACAATCATGTTAAATGGGTTAATAATCTTAAAACTCGAGATGATGTTGAATATTACATTGTCAATATTGATGGAATATATATAGGAACAATTGATTTTACAAGTATTGATTTCAAAGAAGGTATTGCGGAATGGGGATATTATGTAAATGATAATGGCATTGGATACGGTGCTTTATTGCAATATCTCCTTATAAATCATTTTTTCGAAAATGATAAGTTCAAAATTTTATTTTGCCGTGTTCTTGAAAATAATATGACTGTTTATAATAATCATAAAAAGAATTTTGGATTTGTAGACGATGATAAATATTCTCAGATTATTTCTGGCAAGGATAAGGTAATAAAAGTTTTTGGATTATCTTTATCAAAAGAACAATGGCCGAAATATAAAAATAAGTTAGATAAATTATTATCGAAATTTTTTGATATTGAAAAAGTGCAATGGGAGAAGTAAATGTACACGAATGATTTAAACAGAGTATATATCATAGCAGAGATGTCTGCAAATCATTGCGGAGACAAAGAGTTAGCAAAAAAGATTATTAAAACTGCAAAAGAAATCGGTGCAGATGCCGTGAAAATGCAGACATACACAGCAGATACGATTACTATTGATTGTAGGGATAAAATTTTTATGACCAAAGAAGATGGGCTCTGGGCAGGTCAGACGTTATATGATCTTTACAAAAAAGCTTATACTCCATGGGAATGGCAGGGCGAATTAAAAAATTATGCAGATGAAATCGGTATTGATTTATTTTCTACACCATTTGACTTTACTGCAGTTGATTTTTTGGAAAGTATTAATGTTCCGATGTATAAAATTGCGTCTTTTGAAGCTATTGATTACCCCTTGATTAAATATGCTGCAAGGCACAAAAAACCTATGATTATTTCTGTCGGGATTTCGTCGTTTGATGAAATTCAGGAGGCTGTTGATGCCTGCAAATCCGTTGGAAATAATGATATTACTCTTTTAAAATGTACATCGGCTTATCCTGCGAAATTAGAAGATATGAACTTAAATACAATCAAAGATATGTATGAAAAATTTGCACCTCAAGGGGTAAAAATTGGTTTGTCAGATCATTCTATGAGTATAGTTCCTCCGATTACCGCCGTGGCTCTCGGGGCAAAAGTTATTGAAAAACATTTGACTCTTGACAGGGCACTCGGTGGGGAAGACAGCGGATTTTCTCTTAATGCGGATGAATTTGCACAAATGATAAAAGCTGTCAGAGATACTGAAAAAGT
>CALURE010000100.1 GCA_944323095.1 Candidatus Gastranaerophilales bacterium | reverse complement strand
AATAAGCCCTCACCCCTGCCCTCTCCCAAAGGAGAGGGAGTAGCCAGTACGTAGGGATAAGCGCAAGCGTTCCCGCCTTTAAATTGTTAAAGCTAACGGAGAAAGGCCCATTTAGCAGATATAAAGCGAGTTTTCTGCTATTTAAACTCTTAAGCTTTTTTACTGTTTATTAAAGAATCTTATATTTTTTTATTCAACATGTTATAATAAATATATGAACGATAAAGATTATGAAGATTTCATATCAACCGTAAGTCACGAACTCAGGACACCTTTAACGTCAATAAAAGGCTTCTCGGAAACAATGCTCGCATCATGGGATAAAATTGATGATGAAAGCAAAAAAAAATTCCTGAAAATAATCACAGAACAATCAAACAGGCTGATTAATCTTGTTGAAAATATGCTTTCCATTACAAAACTTCAAAATACAAATACAAACCTTATTTTAAAAGAAGTTAATATAAAACCTGTCATTGAAATGACAGCTTCAATAATAAAAAATCAATACAGCGACAAAAATTTTGTTATTGAAATTCAGGCTTCCACCCCTCCAATACTGGCAGATAAAGACAAATTTCAGCAAATTATGACAAATTTAATGGAAAATGCCGCAAAATACGGAGATTTAAATTCTACAATATATATCAAAACACATTTCAATGTTGATATGGTGTTTATTGATGTTACAAATCACGGTATAGAAATAAAAGAGGAAGATTACGAAAAAATTTTCACAAAATTTTCAAGAATTGACAATCCATTAACACGAAAAGTACAGGGCAGCGGTCTCGGACTTTTTATAATAAAAAATCTCACAGAAAAAATGGGCGGCAAAATTTCAGTGAAAAGTGAAAATAATATGACAACTTTCGAGGTTTCTTTACCGGCAGCAAATATCGAACGTCAGGCGAGGGAAAAATGCAGTCAGTAACGTTAATAATTGATAAAAGACGTGAACTTTCCACAAAGTATAAAAAACTTCTGGAAAGCAAAAATAATGCTGTCATTATCACCAAAAATCTGATTTCCGCAATGAAATTAATTCAGGATAAAGAGCCTGATTTGATAATAATTTCAGATAGCATAGACAGTGATTTATCTGACTATTGCAAAAAAATCAGGGCATTAACATACAATATGCGCCCTGTTATTATTGCTACCTCAAAGTCTGCAGAACTTGAAGATAAGCTTGCCGTGCTTGAAAACGGGGCAGATGATTTTATTTCGGAGCCGGTTAACCCCGAAGAATTTGTAATGCGAATTAAAGCACACCTCAGACGTGAGCTTGAATCTAATATGGATGAAAAAAAATTTCTGCCCGGAAAAAATTATTCACTGCGTGCATTAAAAAGAATTGTCTCAGAAAATACATTCTGGGCTGCCATGCTTGTAAGCATTGAAAATTTTAACAATTACAAAGAAACATACACCGAACTTGCCTCTGATAAAGTAATTCAGACATACTGCGCAATAATACGTTCAACGCTTTCCGAAAAAGATTATCTGGGCTCAATCGCGGAAAACCGTTTTATCATCATAACCGACGGAATAAAAGCAGAAAAAATAGCTAATTTTTTAACTTTTGCGTTTGATTCTGTAGCCTGTAAATTTTATTCACCGCAGGATCAAAAACGCGGATTTATGATGATGAGCGGAGATGAATTTGCAGGCAGACGTTCAAATTTCGTCCACACAACAATAGGAATTATTACAAATGAATTTATCCAATACAAAGATACATCACAATTAATGAATGCCCTTATACAAATACATAAAATGGCCGATTTGCCTTCTAAATCAAATTACCTGATTGAAAGACCGCGTATCACAGCCGAAAATGCCATTGAGAACGAAGTAAACAAAAAAATTCTCATAATTGAAGAAGATGAAGCAATGACACTGCTTTTAAATACTATTTTTAATCTTCAGGGCTATGATGTAAAAATTTCCGATAACTACGAAAAAATATCAGATGCAATTCCTGCGCTAATCATTCTTGATGCAGGGAATTCTGACACTTTAAAAGGTTTGAAACTTTGCAAAAAACTACGCTGCAACCCGTCTTTTGAAAAAACCAAACTTGTTGTTACATCAGTTTTGCACGATAAAGAATTAATTTTAAAAACAGGAGCAGATCTTTATATTCCCAAACCATACGAAATCTCAAATTTAGTAAAATGGGTTGAGAAACTTTTAAATGATTAACCGAGAATTTTTTCAAGAATTTTAGCGTCATTTTCCGCTTTTTGCGGATTAGTCATTCCGCGCTGTCTCATATAAGTCCTCAAGGCTTCACGGATAAGCTCGCTGCGCGTTCTTTGCTCATTTAATGCAACACCGTCAATTCTATGTAAAAACTCATCAGGCATAGTAACTAAAATCTTTGCCATTTATTTACCCCGTACATTTTTCACACCTGCTTATATAATAACATATTACAAAAAATATTTCAAGCAGATTAGACCTGTAAGGCTATAGACTTTTACAATCAAAACTTTTTATACTAATATCTGAAATAAAAAAAGAAAGGAGATTTCTATGGAAGATAACAATTACAGACATGAAGAATTTGATGATTGTTTTTTGTGCAAGCATCCTGCTTTACGACACTTTTTAACCGGACTTCTTGTATTTTTAGGAGCATTCGCTGCATTTTACGTAGTTTCAGACTGGCATTTTAAAAGAATGCTGGATCCTGTTTCCCAGATGAAAAGAATGGACAGAGCATTTATGCAGAGAGAAAGAAATTTTGACAAAATGGAACGCCGTGCATTAAAACAACAAAACTGGATGGATAAAAAGGCGCTCAAAATGCAGGAACAAATGAACAGAAATGCGGCTCAGTTTATCCATGTTGAAAAAGATGCCGATGCTTACAGAATTATCATTGATTTAAGACCGTTCGACAACGATGAAAAAAATGTTGAAATAAAAACACAGGGTAATACTTTAATTATCAACGCTGCAGGAGAAAGAAATACACACAGAAAGACTGAAATTGTAAAATACAGCCAGATGCTTTCTTTCGGTGAGGATGCGGAATTAAACGAAATGACAAAAGTCCGTGAAGGTGACAAATATATAATTACCATTCCTGTTGATTAAAAATAATACCTTAATACAATTTTGAAAAAAGCCGCTTAATAGCGGCTTTTGTGTTATCATAAAAAAATGAAAAAAAGAATTTTAATAACCGATGATTCGTCAAAATGGGTTTTGTACCACAAAGACGCAGTCAGACAAATATTTAAAGACGATGTAGAAATTGAAACAGCATCATCAGCAAAAGAAGGATTAGAAAAAATCACATCTTCAATTGACTGTCCATATAATTTTATTTTAACGGATATGCAGATGGAGCCGGATTTTTTGCCATTGTATGCGGGCGAGTGGTTTATAAAACAAATTAAATTTTTTAAAGAATACAAAAACAGCAAAATCATAATTATTTCTGCGGCCGGCAACATAAAACGCATCGCAGAAAACTACGGAGTTGAATATATTCCGAAATACAGATGCAATAATTTAGAAGAATATTGTAACAAATTATTAAACAATGAATAAAAAAACTAAAGTTTTTCCTTGAAGTTTCCGACAAATAAATTGTTGAAAGGTTAGAACAAAAAGGAGATGCAATTATGTACGGTTATATCAGCTGGCCCGGAGTTTACAGTTTCAAAGAAGAATTGGGTCTGTTTTTGAAATACACAAAAGATGAAATAGACGAAATTATGAAAAAGATTGAAGAAACAGAAGACGCTATTAATTAGTTAGTAGCTGTTGATTTAGGATATGTAAAGCCGGCAAAAATTAATTTACCGGCTTTTTGTTATAAATATGGCAGAGGTCAAGCCAGTTTAGAAGGTAGGAAGATAAGAAGATATGAAGGTAAGCTATTTACATTAACTAGCTTATCTTCCAATCCTCTTACCCTCCTATCTTCCACTAATCATCCCTCACCCTAGCCCTCTCCCATGGGAGAGGGAGCATTGCGTCATTCTTTCGGGAGTGTGCCGTTCCTACCGTAAAATTTTTTGCATAAAATTTCTGTCATTCTGAGGCTCAACGAGCCGAAAGAATCCAGCTGATTGAAAATAATAAAAACATTTTGGTGGGAACGCTTCGCTTATCCCACCCTACTGCTACTTATTTTAATTTAGACTCAAGCCTGTCAATACGGGCTTTTAACTCTTTGTTTTCCTGTTCAAGTTTTGTTACACGTGAATCAAGTTCTTTTATCGCATTGATTACTGCGTAGAACATGTCCTCAAAGCGAATTTGTAAAAAGCCGTCCGTTCCTTTTTTAACTGCATCAGGAAAGACTTTTTGTAAATCCTGCGCGATTACACCAACGTGTGGGGTTTTCTTTTCATCTTTTTTGAAGGTGTAATTAAAAACTTTCAACTGACGGATTTTATCAAGACCAGAGGTAGATTCTTTACCTACATATTTTAAACGAATATCCGATCTACGCCAAAGAGGATGGCGGTCATGTCCTGATCCCTGACTAAACATTACTGTGTCATCATTACCATATTGTTCCTCAAAAAGTCCACCATGTTGGGAGGTCACTGTGTCATACCAGCCTCCATATTGCCCCCAAGATTTAAGTGTAGCAATCAATGGACCTTTGACTATCAGAGCCCCGTTTATTACAACTCCGCTGCCGTTAATTGCACCATAACCGTTATTAGCAACATCCCATTTATAATTATCGTTAAGATTATGTACCTCAAGGACTGCATCTCCACCGTTATAATTGGACTTTGAACCTATATATATGCGTTCTTGCTGGTCTGCTCTATCTCCATAAGGCATATCCGCGTTTGGACCAGAATTATGACCGATACATATTTTGTTTGAGCCTGTAACATTAGCACAGGCATTATTTCCAAGTGCAACATTTTGATTACCATTTCTTAAATTCGACAAGCTGCTAAAACCTATTCCAATATTATCGGCACCACTCGCTAAATTTTGCCCGGCTGCATTTCCCAACATTATATTAAAACCATGGTATTTACCGTTATCATATTTTGTAGTATCAACATAATTTTGTAAACTCCAATGACCAATAGCAATATTACTATTTGAATCTCCGGTTTTGGCTAAAGCTCTATTACCTATAGCTATATTATAATTTATTGAACCTGCAGAGGTGGCCTCTCCCTTTAATGCATCTACACCTATAGCGATATTTTGTTCCGAAAATCCGCCAACAGGTGTATTAACTTCCTGCATTGCATTCAAACCAATTGCGGTATTATAACTGCCTGATACCATACCATACATAGCTGATACACCTAAAGCAGTATTCCCTAAACCACGCTCAGCACTTGTTGCATTTAAACTGTATAAAGCACCATGGCCTAAGGCTGTATTCCATTGATTTATACGACCGCTGCCGCCTGCATCAGATAAATTGGACATACTGTTTGTTCCAACTGCTGTATTATATGATGCATTTGTTGATTTTGTTAAGGCATTATGACCTATAGCTACATTTTCTATGCCTTCATCATTAAATGTTAATGCTCTGGAACCAACTGCCGTATTGTAACTTGCAGTATTCAAACGTAATGCATCATAGCCTATAGCTGTATTTTCTTCACCTTCGACATTATCACGTAATGCAATTGTACCTAAGGCTGTATTATAACTGCCGGTTGTATTTGCGCTTAAGGCTCCGTTACCGACTGAAGTGTTATAATTGCCTTCTGTATTACGACGCAGCGCGGATGAGCCAATACCTGTATTCGTCATACCTGTTGTATTTTGTTCTAATGCAAGTGTGCCTAAGGCTGTATTATTATTTCCGGTCGTGTTTAAATTTAAACTGTTATAACCGACTGCTGTGTTGGATGCTCCGGTGTTTTCTGCAAGTGCTCCTATGCCGATTGA
>CALURE010000099.1 GCA_944323095.1 Candidatus Gastranaerophilales bacterium | reverse complement strand
GATTATTAAGAAATGTAAACTTCGGGGGGGGGGCGCTTCTGAGCTAGACGGAAGTCAAGAGGTCAAGAAGTCAAGAGGTCAGGCTGTTTACTTTAATGTCATTTTGCATTTATTGTCCAATTTAAAATTTGTTAAAGCAAGATCGCGCAACAGGTGCGCGATGACAGAACAATTTTCTGTCATCCCCGAAATAAATTCGGGGCAGGCTCTGAACTTGTTTCAGGATCTCATATCAGGAAGATTAGAAAATAAGCCCTCACCCCAGCCCTCTCCCACAGGAGAGGGAGCAATCTGTCATCCCGAAGGAGCGTGTCGCTCCACCCGCCAAATTGAGTTTTGCATAAACTTTTCACGTCATTCTGAGGCTCAACGAGCCGAAAGAATCCAGCCTATTATGGCAGACGGATGTCAGGAAGTCTTTTATTCAGAAGTTCAGAGGTTCGGATGTCAGGATGTCAGGCTGTTTACTACGGGCAGAGCCCGCAATAAGTTACTATTCGTGCGAAGCACCGATAACAGCTTGCCTTCCTGCCCTCTTGACTTCTGTTCATCTGATAACCAGTCCCTCCCCCTCTCGCGCAAGGGGCGAGGGAAAAGCACTTCACCCTTCACTCTTCACCCTTCACTAAAGAAACCCGCATTTACCTTAGCAGAGGGTGCTACGCACGTAGCCCACTTTGACAATGTCCGTCGAGTCGCGTTTACTCTGGCAGAGGGTGCTACGCATGTAGACACCACTGACAATGTCCGTCGAGCCGCGTTTACTCTGGCTGAAGTGTTAATCACCCTTGGAATTATCGGGGTTGTTGCGGCTTTGACAATGCCGTCACTTGTATCCTACTATCAGAGAAAAACTCTGGAAACCCAGTTTAAAAAAGCTTATTCAGTATTATCACAGGCAATGCTTCCTGTTAAATCGGAATTTATAACCTGTCCTGCTGATGATAAAGATAGTATTAGGCAATTTTTATTTGAGCAATTTAATAAGGTTAGTCAAAAGAAAATTACGTCATCAGACACTTCATATGATAGCTTTAAAACTTATAACAAAACCATAACAGACGCAAGGATTCATGCGAATTGTCTCGATAATGCTGTAGGTAATGTTTTTGACTCTTATGGAATGAATTTGCCGGACGGTATGCGGGTTTCCTTCTGTACTAATCGGACCTTTGGTAATATGATAAGTATTGATATAAACGGTTCCGGAAAAGGTCCTAATGCTTTCGGGCATGATTTATTCTTTTTTCATTTAAATCTTGATAATTGCAATTTAGAACCAATGAAAGCTCAATGGCGAAGTTGTACTGAAGACGAAGAAGATTGTGTTATAAATAGTGAAAATGGAGGTTTCAAATGGACAACCGGCAGCTGCTCAAAAAATTCTGATGCCTCTGAAAATGGATTTGCCTGCACGCAGTATGCAATAGCTAATACCTGTCCGGATAACCCAGGCAAAGGATATTTTGATTGTCTGCCTTAATAAATTTGACTTTGTAAAAATTTTCATTAAATACATGTCATCTAATTCAAACGGTTGATTTTATTAAAAATTATTGATTAATAATTAAAATTGGCCGATTTTATTAGAAAAAGAGGTAGTAATGAAAATTAACGGCGGAATCAGATACTGTGAAAAGGGCTTAACAGTTTCGCTTCGAGGAATGCATGTCCAGAGCGAAATTATTGGTATGTACAATGAAAATGTTACGGGATTTGATAAAATCGGATACCAGCGAAAAGATCCTGTTGTTTCTTCATTTACCGAATACATAGGTATCCATGGGCTTTCCCAGACAGTTGATGATCAGATAGGCCGTATTGCGATGTCTGATAATCCTCTTGATATTGCTTTAGCGAATAAAGGTTATTTTCAAACTCAAACTGCAGAAGGTATCAGACTTACGAGGGATGGCAGATTTAAGCTTGATAAAGAAGGAAATCTTTTGACACTGGAGGATGCTCAGGTGCTTTCAAGCGCAGGAACTCCTATTCAGCTGCCTGTTGTACCCGAAAAAATTGAAGATGTAAAAATTAATTCAAAAGGGCTTGTCAGTGTCTTTAACAGAAATACAAACAAGTTGGAAAGCGTTGCTTATTTAGGTGTAGTTGATGCAAACGGGGTTGTTGTTATGGATCCGCAGGTAAAGCAGGGATATAACGAATATTCAAACGTTGCATTACAAAATGAGTTTATTGCAATGATGCCGGTTATAAGAAATTTTGAGGCAAACAGACAGCTTTTTATGATTCAAAATCAAAATCTTCAAAAAGTAATTTCACAATTAGGAACAACATCATAAAGTTTAAAAGGTGAGGAATAAGTTATGTACAGTATGCAAGGAATTGTTAGAAAAAGTGTTAATAATGTAACTGCCCAGTTTGAAAAGCTGGGTTATGTCGCAAATACTCTTGCAAACATGAATACCCGCGGATATAAATCAGTCAGTTTTGAGCAGATGTTGAATGAGGACGGATATCTGACAGGAGCAATAAGAACAGATTACAAACAGGGTTCTATTCAAATTACAAGTAATCCGTATGATGTTGCAATAAACGGAACTGGTTTTATTCCTGTTGTTTCTCCGGAAGGACAGGTTGCTTATACACGTGACGGAGCCTTCAAGCAAGGAAAGGACGGGTATCTGGTTACTACTGATGACTGGCTCGTCGGAGAAGGTATTAAAATTCCCGCAAATTGTTATAAATTTGAGATTAAGCCAAACGGTGAAGTTTATTCATATGACAGTAGAGATGCAGTCGCCAGAAAATTGGGTACTATCCCGCTTGTTCGTTTTCCTTCTCAGGAAAATCTTGAGCAGGCAGGTATGAATAAACTTGTTCCAACAGAAGATTCCGGTGAACCTGTTCTTGTCAAAGATCATAACTGTATATGCCAGAATAACTTGGAAAACTCAAATACAAATATATTTTCATCTACATCAGAAATGCTCAGGCTCAATGCATCACTTCTTGCCAGCACAAAAATGATGAAAGTTGTTGATGATATGTATAACAAAGCTATCAATATAAGGGAGTAATAATACTATAAATGTCATACTGAATTTGTTTAGTATCTATAAAAGATTTCAAAACAAGTTCGGAATACTCCAAAACTAAAAAAGAAGAATTTTATACAAGGCACATTGTATAACAAAATTTAAGAAAGGCTAAAAATGTTTACACCGCTTGATAATATGGGCAAAGTTACATTAATGATGGATTTGATAACGCAAAAGCAAAGGGCATTAGGTTCAAATCTTGCTAACGTTGATACTCCCGGATATGTAAGACGTGATATAAATTTCGGGGATTACCTTAATTCTATGAACAGTCCTCTGGAAACTAAACTTTCTGAAAAGCTTGGGCCGTCAGGTGTAATAGAAGAAAAAACGTATGAAGAAATTGATCCTGCAAATGAATTGATGGAACTGCAGAAAAACTCCATACTTTATACGATGGCAACAAGAAGAATGTCTAATATAATTACAGAAATGAAAACAGTAATAAATGTAGGTAAGTGATAAGAAAGGGTAAAAAAACTGACAATAGCCGTCAGAGAGGATAGAAAACGGGAACGAGCATAAGCGAGTGACTGATAAAGATACAAAAAGTTTTGACAATAACCGTTAGAGAGGATAGAAAAATGAGTATAATGGAATCAATGAATATCGGAGCAAATGCCTTAAAAGCACATGGTTTAAGGCTTGATATTCATGCCAAAAATGTGGCAAACGTTGATACTCCTAATTATGTCAGAAAAATCCCTGTTTTAAACGCTGCAGAAGATGTTTCGTTTCACGGATTAATGAATACAATGAAAGAGGATGTATTCGGGGTAGGAACTTTGCCATATCTGCAAGGAGGAGTAGTTTTTAACGGATGTATTGAAGATCCGACGGTGGGGGATAAAATTTACCGTCCGGGACATCCTGATGCAGATGCTAACGGTTATATAAGAGCTTCAAACGTTAATCCTGCCGTTGATATGGCAGATGCTATTCTCGCTCAGAGAGCCTATGAAGCAAACCTTGCACTTATTAATATTACAAAATCAATGGCGCAAAGAGCTACAGATATCGGAAGATAAATTTTATGATATAATCATTTTATGGTTAAATTGTCGATTATTATTCCGGTTTATAATGTAGAAAATTATATTTCGCAGTGTCTTGATAGTATATTAAATCAGTCATTTAAAGATTTTGAGATTATTTGCGTCAATGACGGATCTTCTGATAATTCTCTTGGGGTTCTTCAAAATTTTAAAGCAAAAGATGACAGAATTATAATTATTGATAAAAAAAATGAAGGATCAGGAATCGCAAGAAATGCGGGGCTTGCAATTGCTAAAGGTGATTATGTCTATTTTGTAGACGGAGATGACTGGATTGCAGATAATGCATTAGAAAAAATGGTTTCAAAAGCCGATGAATTAAAAACAGATATTTTGATTTTCGGCGGATTTTCATGTTATGAAACAAAGAGTAATAGATGCCCTCGCCTCTTGCGGGAGAGGGAAGAATTGCTTAATGAACATAGTGAATTTAGCAATTCTGGTGAGGGGTGCTTAAGTTATAAAAAGAAGTACGGCGGTTACAGCGCTGATAAACTTCCGAAAAAATATTTGAATAAAGTTTTTTCATCAAAAGATATAAAAAAAGATATTTTCAAATTCCCATCAACTGCGTGGACAAAATTATACAGGCATGATTTTCTAATCAAAAATAATATTAAATTTCAGAATATCAAGGCCGGACAGGATCAGCTTCCGTTTTTTCATTCTATGATTAAGGCTGAACGGATTGCACTGTTGCCTCAAAACCTTTATTGCTACCGCAAAAATCGCAAAGGTGCTGTTACGGCTGCAAAAAAGAAAAAGAATTTTTCGCCTGTTTATGTATTCTACGGCATAGAGGAGATGCTGAAATCAGAAAATCTGCTTGATGAATATAAAAACATTTTTGTAAACAAATATCTGTCAAAAGCGACCTCATGGCTTGGAAAATTTCAGGATGATTTGAAAAGTGAATATTATTCTGAATATATGAAACTTTTAGAACACGTAAAAAAAGAATATCCGTATGGCTGGTGGATGGAATTTAATCCGAAAGAAAAAGACGGGTACTGGATATTAAAATTAAAACAGTATTTCGCAAAGGAAAAACAATGTTTTATAAGACGGTTTACAATTCGCCGCTGGGAGATCTAACTCTTGCTTCTGACGGCACAAATCTTATCGGAGTCTGGCTTGCAGGACAAAAATATTTCCCCTCATCTGTTGATAGTGAGATGGTTGAAAATGACAGCCTTGAAATATTTCGTGATACAAAAATCTGGCTGGATAAATATTTTAAAGGAGAGAAACCGCAAATCGGTGAATTACCTTTAGCACCTGTAGGAAATAAATTTAGACAATCTGTGTGGAAAATCCTCTGTGAAATTCCTTATGGAGAAGTTACAACATACGGAAAAATTGCTGCCAGAATTGCGCAGCAGCGAGGATTAAAACGAATGTCTGCTCAGGCAGTCGGCGGTGCTGTCGGCCATAACCCTGTATCAATAATAATTCCCTGCCACAGAGTAGTCGGAACGAACGGAAGTCTTACAGGCTATGCAGGCGGTATCGATATTAAAGTCAAACTTTTAAAGCATGAAAAAGCTGATATGACAAAACTTTTTGTTCCGTAAAATTCTAATAATATCTGGTGGGAACGCTTACGCTTATCCCACCCTACATTGCTAACTCTCATCCGTTCGTGTCGTCCGTCCGCAAATCCGCAGTCTTGGTCGCTCGCGTTTAACGGTAATTCCGTGTTTTGTTTTCGTGATTTCATCACTCAAAACAAAAGCACTCCAGCCTCAGCTCGCTCCCGCTGAACCCGCCAAAGACGGATTAAAACCCTCACCATTCAAGCATATTAAAAAAGAGTAACAAAAGTTACTCTTTTTTTAATTGTCAATAAGCTCCCGAATATGGAACCCT
>CALURE010000098.1 GCA_944323095.1 Candidatus Gastranaerophilales bacterium | reverse complement strand
TGTGCCATTTCTATTTACCTCCTCCTCTTTAGTATAAATCTTTTTCATTTTATTGGCAATAGTATCGTAACAATGCCATTATACGGCGGGTCTATATAAATCATCTTTACCTTGTTGTAATATTTCACAAGTTCCCAAAGGTCATTGTTTAGTTCCTCGTTTTTTTCTTCAATATAATCAGGTGTAACAGTTACTTTATCCGCTACAGATTTGGTAAATGTTGTGAACAGAATATCTTCCGAATTTTCAACAAGCTGTTCGTTTTCCTTACGGTGGGTAGAAAGATTTTCCTTGAATGCCTGAGCAACTTCATCTCTGTGTCTGAAATCTTTTAGCACATTTTTTATCTTAGTATCAAAATTTCCTACAATATCATCCGACATCCCGAAAATCCCGTTAAACTGCAAAGTACGCTTGTTTATAAGTTCCAGCATTCTAACATCGGCAAAATTCTCATGGCTTAAGAGATTAATAACCAGCACATCAGAATTCTGTCCCTGTCTGTGGCACCTGCAAATCCTCTGCTCCATTTGAATAGAATTGTAAATCATATCGTAATTCACAACTACAGGACAGTATTCTATATCCAGTCCTTTTGCCGCTGTATCCGTTGTTACAAGGATTTGAATATCTTCATTGTTTCTGAATTGTTCAAGAGTGTCATTGTCTTTGTATTTCAGTGTATTATATCCGTTTTGTCTGAAAATCATATAAAGGTTATCAAGCGTTGTGTTATTATCTACAAAGACAATCGCTTTTTGATTAACTTTCATTAATTTTAAGTGATTAAAAACTGTTTTTAATATCTTTAAAAGCTGTGTGGTTTTTGAATTAATTTTTATCTCTGATGCGAGTTTTTGAATATGTAATAGTGTAGCTTTTTCAAGTCCGTAAGTTCTTTGAATCGCAGGAGATATCATATTGACAAACGCCTGCGGTGAAGATGAAAGTGTTTTGAAAAATAAAAGGTTTAAGTTGTACTCATCTATTTCAGGATAGGCAGCTTTATCATCAGAAGTTATATATGTTGAAATTAATTTATATAATTCTTTTTCCTCCGGTATAAGCGGATAATCCACAGTAATCGGCAATCTACGCGAAAAGTTTACATATTCAGTTGCCTGAGCTTTCAGTGTTCTGAAACAAAATTGCGAAACCCAGCCTGTAAGTTCGGGATAATTTTCAGGCTTCCGAAAATATCGTTTGTAAAACCAATCAACATCAGGCAAAATACTTTCATCTATAAAATGAATTAAGCCGTAAATGTCCCGAATGTCTTTCGTGATAGGTATTGGAGTTAAAAGTAATTTGTATGCCTCCCACACCGCATTTTTTAATATTGCAGTTGTCTCTTTTGTATAATTTGCAAGTACATCCGCCTCATCGAAAATCGCTAAATCCCAATCTCGTTCTTTTATTTTATCGGCGTGACGAACAGCACAATCGTATGTGGTTAGGATTAATCCGTCTTCATCAGGGATATTTTTTGTATTATTCCAAAAAACATACGGGAGTGTAAAATCTCTGTCAAGTTTGCGTTTCCATTGGGTTACAAGATTTGGCGGGAGAACAACCAAAATGTTTTCCTTTCCCTCATACCACTTTTGTCCTGCAACAAGAAGTGCCTCATATGTTTTATCAAGAGAACCCTCATCACAGAGAATACAGCCGTTTAAAAAATCTGAACGAAGAGCAAATCTTGCGGCTGCTATCTGATACAGCAAAATTTTTGCAGTTGAAGAAGCATAAACCGGCAGAAAATTTTTGTCATTTGACAAATCTTCAAGACGCTTTGCTTCTATTAATGCAGAATATTGACTTTGAAATTTATTCTCTTCCATACTTCATGCTGATTTTAGCATAAAATGAAGTTTTTATATTGTTTAAATAAATGATATAACTTTAGCAAAACAATAATATTTCACAAAAATTAATAAAATTCTTTAATTAAAAGTTTTTGTGATATTATCCTTGTAACTAGGGGGTTAAGTATATGAAAGTTATGCTAAATACTGAAAAGATATATACTATTAGACGTATGTTTCAGAATAATGAATTGTTTAGGAAAAATATAATTCCAAACATAAAAACATCGGCTTTACAAATATCTGATACAAATTCTACTCAAAACAAATTTATAAAAAAGGTAATAAATTTTTTTAAACCTAAAGATAAAGAGTTCAATGTAGAACAATCTCCTATTATAGCAAAATTAGAAAGTCAATATGGTCGTTTCGATATTCCAGATCCTAAAAATTTAAAATACGGTTCTGTTGATAGAATATTGGCAGAAATTTATGTAAAACAGGCAAAAAATGGTGAGCCTGGCTATATAATTAAACATAATTTAGAACAAATAAGAGAGGTTCCTGATGTCGTTAAAGAAATGATTAAGCCCCGTGATATCTCTCCTGACGGCCATATAGCACAAAATACTATTAATAAAGCATATAGCATTGCGAAAAAAGCAGGGGAGATTTCACCTTATGAATACCCTCCGTCATTTGCAGGAAAAACAAATATATCTGAAGGAAACATTACTAATTTGTTATCAAAATCCATAGATGCGACAGAAGGCGACATTTCTCACGAAATACCATCCGACATTTCTGGGTTAGACGATTCTGTGGATGTTGTAGATTCTAGATTTAAAATTTTTGACAAAATTGATTCTGATAATGGTATAGATGTTGACAATTTAACAGATTTATCTGCACAAACTACTGACATATTGGATTCAGATGTAATAGAAAATGTTGTAAAAAAATCCGGGAATATTTTAGAAAATCTATTAGATTCACTACCTGATTTTCATTAGGATAATATTAATGCACTTTTCAACAATTTTATTATTGACGAAATATTTCCATTTCCAGTTATAGACTTATATGATTGTGCAACAATTGCGCCATTATTTACAACTGATGATAATAATTTAATATAATATTCAACTAAAGGTCTTGCTGTTTTTTCCATTTCAGCAATAATTTTTGTTACATAAACACAATCTCTATTAGATAAATATGGTTCAATAAGAGTAATATTATTCTTAGTTTGTTTAATTTTTTGCACATAAGAACTTGCGATAGGGTGAATACCTTTATGTATAAAGGTATTGCAGTAATCATTATAGTCCATATATACATATTTAATTGCTTGCTGTTGTTTACTAACCCGTTCTACCTTTGGCACTACACCAAGAACAGGAATTCTTTCTCCTATTTTGTGAGATACCGAATACATTTCTTTTATATCTTTAAGTCTTTTGCTTGTGTAGTCTATGTATTTTTTTGAGATTTCATGAAACGCATTAAGTGATTGGCTTAATAATTGTGTATCATTTAACTTAAATGTAGTAAAAATTTCTTCAAATAGTTTGGTAGATTCATTACCGCCAAATCCACCTATTGCTTGAATATTTAACTCAGGTATTCGTACTGTATTAATAAAATTAGAATTTTTCACACCATCACTATAAAAAGCTGAACCTTTCCTGTATATACCTTTTAAGGTAATATCTTCATCCATAATATTTCCGATAATACCTGGAGATTCCATTTTTTGTGATGAAAATATCCTTTGTATAAGTGAATCTGTACTTTCAAATTGCGTGATAAGGTCAAATGGATTTTCAATATTTCCTAACTTTTCTAATTCTTTTTGCTCATTAATTGTTCTTTTTAAATGAATCAAACTAGATTTTTCTTTATTAGCTCTATCACTTATCACTAATAAATCATTAGAAGTTTGATACAATGAAACCCTATTTTGCCTCAAATATTCGTCTATATCATTACTTTTTAATTGTTCAGGCTTTGCACAAAAGTTTATATTATTTTTCGATATACCATTAATAGAATAGATTTTCATTTCACCTCAATTTATTAATTAGTAAATCAAACATAAAAATTTTAGTATATTTATTACTCAAGTATTAATTTTTGTAAACATCAATTAACGGATATATCAAAAAGTTTTATGTTTTTGTTTTCAGTATATCGCGAGTATATTTATGCAAATAAATAATAAACAAAAAATAACGACAGATATTTCTTATGCTGGAGGCTTGACAAAACCAATGATTACAGACATAAGAAATACAGATGTCTCTAAAATTCAAAATTATCTAGCAAAAAACAATATTAATTCAGATTTTCAAAATAATAAATTTCTTGCTTGGTCTGTGGTTAAAGTTTTTGAATTTATAAAAGAATTACAAAACACTTTTAAATTAAAACTTGGTTATCCCAGTAATATTATAGTAAAGGCTCCAAAAACATTAAGTATTCCGGATTTAGAATTCACATATGGATTTTGTAATTTTGTGCCTTGTAAAATTCACAAAGCTTCTGATGAAATAACTCCAGCTAAAAGTATTATTTTTAATAAAGATTTTCCTTGGGATCAAATTAACGAAATTAGTGATTTTGATTTTCATGTTGCTAAAAATACAACGACTGATTTTTTTTTAGAATTTGTTTTTCATGAATTTTCGCATGTTTTTCATGAAAATCATTTGCTTGATAAATTTAGTATAAATAAAGTATTAAAAAAGCTAACTTCATTGACCGACCTAAGGAATATAGAAAATTACAGGCAATTATACGTGAAACTTGTTGAAAATAGTTTATGTCAATATGCAAAAAAAGAACCGCTTGATTTAATAGCCTGTGACATGAGTAGTCGCTTGATTGGCAATCTTGATCGCGATAATATTAGGGCAATAAATAACCCATTTAAAAACTCGCCATACGAAAAATTATTCTCGTTTAAAAATTTTTTTAATAGCAAGGATAAAATCGACATACTTATAAAACGGATTTTTGATGGGGACACTAAAATATTAAAAAATACTGACTAATTATAAATTGAAGGGGTAAATTATGAGAATTCAAAAAATTACAGAAAATGTACTAAATGTAAAAAACTTAAATCATCAAAAACAAAATTTCAAGAATACTACTGTACCAACACAAAATATTGATAATTTAACATTTATGGGTTCTAAAATAGATTTAGTTCGTAAAATTTTTAAACCTGCAGCAAAGAATATTGATGAAGCAATGAATACAGGGATGAAAAAATTAAATCTTTCATCTGATATTGCGTTAGAGAGATTAACTCCAAAATTAGAACCAGGAGCTTACACAAAATTACTGGTCGCTAAGATTCAAGCAACAGACATAAGAATTAAAACTTTAGAAGAAGCAATTGCAACACAGGTAAAACCTGCAAAAGTAAGAGAAGCTGAAGCTGATTTAAGTTTTTATAGAGATTGGGATGATGCGTATCAAAAAAGCAAACATCAAAAAGAAGCTGAACGTGCTAAAAAGGAGGCACGAGATAAATATATATGGGGGTTTAAATGGATGTCAGGTGGTGGTTCAAAATATGATGAAAAAATGCAGCCATATTGGGATGGACACTGGAGACATCAGCAAATTGAATGGAATTTAAATGATTTAAGACAGATTGTTGCCGATTACAATAGTTCAAGAGATTTACAGCGTCAAACTTTAGAGTCATTAAAACGTGAAAGAGCATCTTATATTGCCCAATTGGCAAGTGCACATCTCGGAGATTATGTAAATCAAACAGTAAATCAGCATGGCAGCATTAATGAGAGAATAGCCGGATATATTGACGTAAAAGAACAAATCAAAAAGGATTTTGTAGCTCCTCTGCTTGCAAGCAAAGATAATCAGAATGTAAGCTTACCAAATGCGGTTGTACTTTATGGTGCTACAGGTGTTGGCAAAACCGAAATGCTTAAAGGTGTAGAAGAAGAATGTAAAGATGTTGCAGAGATTGTTCATTTCCCGATGGATACACCATTAGATAAGTTTCGGGCCCAAATGGATGAAATATTGGAGCAGGCTAAAGCTCGTTATAACGATCCTAAAAATAAAAAACGAACAATTCTTCTTATTGATGAGGCTGAAAAGTATATGTGTATGAGTGAATTAAAAGCTAATCGGTTAGCCACTGAATTTGA
>CALURE010000097.1 GCA_944323095.1 Candidatus Gastranaerophilales bacterium | reverse complement strand
GGACTGTTGGCACTCTGCCGAGAAAACGATTAAGTATCGTTTTCGAGAGGGAAGGTAGCGCAGCTACCGCTGATAAGTCCCAGTAATAACCAGTAAATCTGGGACTGTGGCGCAGCGGTAGCGCAGGGGACTCATAATCCCTTGGTCGTGGGTTCGAATCCCTCCGGTCCCAGTTTTTTAATGCAATAATATTCTATTAGTATGGAAGATTTTTTAGGCAAATTCGGGCATAAAGTTAAGGAATTTAGAAAGCTAAGCGGCTTAAGTCAAGAAAAGTTTGCAGAGCTAATCGAAGTTTCCCCGACAACTGTAACGGCTATTGAAACGGGAAGAAATTTTGTAACTTATGCAACCCTGAAAAATATATGTGAAGTTTTGAATATTGAGCCTAAGCAGCTTTTTGATTTTGAAACAACTGACGGGCTTGTTGAAAATTCATCTCTCCATAAAATAATCGTACACTCAAAGCAATTAACTTCGGAACAACAAAAACAGGTAATCGAGATTTTAAAAACTTTTAAATAATAAGATTTTATGACTTTAATAACTCTATATTATAGAAAACCTCAATTTCAAAATGACACTGAAGGAATAATATGTTTAGCTGATAGTCTCATTTCAAATATATCAAACCTTCAAAGCAGTATTACTGAGCAGTCGATAAAAATTCTTAACTGCCGATTTAATTATGCTACAAATTTTAAAGAGTGTCCAAAATTAATTCACAATGAATTTGGATTGACTTTTGCGGGAAATGTTAGTATCGCAATGCAAACATATAATATCGCTAGAATTTGTTTTAGCCACTTACTACCTACTACTCAAAAAAATTTTTCTTGCCCTTCTTTAAAATCTGCAGCAATTTTAGTGTCTCAAATTTTGGAACATTACTATAAATGTTATGGATTTAGCTTTCCAAATAATGTTGAAATTGAGTTTGCAATTTTTGGTTTTTGTTTTGCAGAATTAAAATTTAAATTATATCATATAAAACCTCATATAATAAATAATGAAGTAAAAACTTGCATAAATGATATTGATATAACTAACACTAATTTTTTTTGTTTTGGCTCTGGGAAACAGGAATTTTTAAATTATTATGAAAAAAACTCTTCAAAAACAGTATTAAATTGTTTTAGACAATTTCTTAAAACTGATAAATCAAAAGCCAAAGGAGTTGGTGGATATATGCAAAAATGTTTTGTCAATAAAGGTTATTTTAGATATTTTGCAGATTTCCAATTAGATGATAACGGACTAAGCAATATACATAACGCACAATTCGGAGGATTTAGTTTTAATAATTGCTTTTTAGATGATTATATGGTTTCCTTTGTAATGAATCCATTTCTAGAATAACATTTTTGTTATACAATCTTCCTATGATTAAATCATTTAAGTGTAAGGAAACGGAAAAGATTTTTAGGGGTAAGTTTTCAAAGAAGCTGCCGGCTGATATTCAATATCGGGCTTTAATTAAGTTACATATGATTGATGCTGCTGAACAAGTTACGGACTTGCGTATACCGCCTGCAAACTTTCTTGAACAGTTACGGGGTGATAGAGCCGGACAACACTCTATCCGTATTAATCAGCAATTCCGCATTTGTTTTGTTTGGTCTGACAACAATGCCTATGATGTTGAAATTGTTGATTATCATTAAGTTTTGAAAAAATAATCCTCAAGCAGGGTTGATTTTATGTTGTACATAGTACATAATATGTATATGTATAAAAACTATGGAGATACTATCATGGCACAGTATATAGAAATCCCTCATATAGGACAGGTTTTGCAAGATGAGTTTTTAGAACCTTTGGGACTTTCTCAAAACGCGCTTGCACTGGCTATTAATGTGCCGTCAAACCGAATAAATGCTATTATTAGAGGTCAAAGGTCTATAACCGCTGACACAGACTTAAGGCTGACAAAATACTTCGGACTTTCAAAGGGTTATTTCCTTCGCCTGCAAAACAACTTTGAGCTTTTAGAGGCCGAACGAAAAACAGACCTCTCAAATATTGTTCCATTCAACTACAATGAGCAAAAGAAAGTTATGTAAGATTTTGTGGACATTAAATTCCACTGCTAAGATTATGCTTTTTGGGCAGAGCAGTTTTTTATATGCAGGCCCTTTTTCCGCGGAGCTTCATTTTCAGCCACCCAAATTTTAGCATCGGACATTTTATCAAAGGTTGCTGTAACTGTTGGATATCTTTTAATCCTAATGCAGGCTTTATATGTAAAACAATCAGTAGGCAAGTTTTCGAATATAATAAAAAAAGGAACAACCTCTTTACATTTTAAGCCACATTGCATCATAACCATTGAGACGCACAGTGAGTTCTTTATTTTCAACTCTGGCACGAACCATTTTGTCCGTTAAAAGATTTTTAAGGTAGATATCTTTGCCTTTTTTCCCAAAGTTGTCATCTGTAAATATAATGGTTGCTTTTATTTTGTTATCGGAAAGATTGTTTATTACAACAACTCTGTCAGAGTCTGTGGATCTTACGTAGGCAAAGACTTCAGGTGATTTTGTTTTTAGTTCCACAAATGACCCGCGGGTTATAACAGGGTATTGTTTTCTTACCTTGATAAGCTGTTTTACTCTTTCATAAACTTTGTTGTTGTATGTTCCTTTATGGTTTACAGCATCATCAAAAGCTTTTTGGGTTATCGGCCCTCTGTTTATATCGCGGCTGTCAAAGTAGCTTAGCATTTTAACTTTATTTTTAACATCTTTGTCTTTTTTCTGTTTTGCTTCGCGGAGTTTAGCACTTTTATTTGCATTTGCAAAGTTGTTTTGAATTCCAATTTCGTCTCCGTAGTAAATAATTGGAATTCCCGGAAGTGACATTAAAATCGAAAAAGCCATACCTATTCTGTCAGGATTATTGTCTAAGAAGTTTGCCATTCTTCCTGATACACCGAAGCCTTTTCTGAATGCTGCACCTTTCGGAGCCAGATCTTCAAAAAGTATTTCTCTTGTTTTTTCATTAACCATTTCCAGTGTAAGCTCGTCGTGTACTCTTAAAAATATTGCCCATGAAGCAGAAGAAGGTATTTGCGGGGTTTGTTTAAAAGCTTTCCAGAAATAGCTGTTATCAGCAGTTACAAGAGATGCCCATATTGCAGGCATGTAAGGGAAATGATAGGCGATTTGCACTTCATCTGTTCTTGTAAATTCTTTTTCTTCTCCTTTAATTTCTTCTTTAAATTTTCTTTCGGTTCCGAAATAGGGAAGAATTTTATTTGGCATCTGGCATGCTTCTGCCTGAATTACCGAGCGCGGAGCAACGGCTTGAATAAATGCGCTCAGGATTTTTATTATTCTGTGAGTATCTTCAAGATTTTCTGCATTTGTGCCATCCTCTTTTATTAAATACGGTATTGCATCCATTCTGAAAATATCAACTCCCTGATTAGCCCAGAATGCTATTGTTTCAAGATTATAGTAAAGCACCTGCGGATTTTTCCAGTTTATATCTAGCTGGAAGGGATAAAATGTGTGGTAAAAATAGTAATCTTTTTTATTTATTGTAACTTTTCTGTAATTATTTTCGGTTATTTCAGGGAAAATAATTCTTCTTTTAGATATTTTTCCGTTAGGTTCTTTGTATTCTGCAACCCAGCCGAGTTTTGGATCTTTGTATTTTGTGTATTCAGGCATTTGTTCTCGTGTCACAAAATAATTAATTTTAGACGTGTCACCTTTAAGCGCTGCCTGAAACCATTCATGCTGGTCCGAAAAGTGGTTTAAAACAAGATCTGCTTTTATTTTAAATCCTTTTTGTCTAGCTGCTGATATAAATTTCTGGAATTCAAACATTCCTCCCAGATCCTGTCTGATACCTCTGGGATTTCTGATATCAAATCCTGCATCTTCCATAGGTGAATCAACAAACGGTAATATATAAATTGTTGTGACACCGAGGTTTTTCAGATAATCAAGCATTTGAATGTCATCTTTAAACGTGTTATTTTTATCCGGATTTTTTACTCCGAAATGGTTTGCGTAAAACATATAAATAACTTCATCTTTATACCAGTCGGAGGGTCTTTTTAAATCTTCTTCGATAAGGGCTGATGAGCGTTCTTTTTTTGCTTTTCCGGCAATTGCAAGGATATTTGAATATATGACTTCTGTATTTTCAGCACCGTACACTTTAGCTATCGATGCTTTCATTTCTTTTTCTAATTTTTGCGGAATAATTGCATTTTCGTCAGCTTTGATTGAAGCTTGAGCTGCACCGCTGATATTTTCTATGGCATAAACAGTCCCTGCGGCACCATTCAATAAAAACAGCAAAGTCAATAATCCTGCTATCAGCCTTTTCATATATAGATATCTCCATTTAATTTTTTCTATCATATCATTATTAAAATTTTGAACAATTAACAGATAAGGTAATGTTTTGTTATTTTAATTAATAAAATAATTATATTATAAAATTAGTCTGTCAGATATTGGAAATAATTTTTATTTATATTTTTGTTACAAATGTTATGGTTATTGTTTTTTTGAATTTATGTAATTACTTATTATCTCAGCTGCTGAGGCTGCCAATTTCGGACATGGACGGGTTGTGTAATATTTTTCGGTTCTTTTTTCAGGGATAGGAGAATCTGCGCCTGCTTTTAAGCCCAGCAATTCGCGGCATATAATTGACCCGTGTCTGTTTTTGAATTCTGCTGCTAATTTTTGAATAAGTTCATAGTGCTTTGTTTTTGCGTCATAATCATCCGGACTTGTGTAGCCGTATTTCAGACCGGCTATCATAAATATTGCGCTTAAAGTTCCGCACACTTCGCGTAATCTTCCCATTCCGCCGCCGAATGATGATGAAAGTTTTAAAGCTGTTTCAAAATCAATTCCTAAATCATCTGCAAATGCACAAAAAACTGCCTGAGAGCAGTTATAACCTCTTAAAAATAGTTCTTCGGCTTTTTTTGAATATTTGTTTTCTTCCATAATGATATTGTACTATAAAATTAATCGGTTCGGGAATGTGTTTATATTTTAGCTTAAATAGAATTTAAAATATGAATAATTTGTATAAATCTTTAATTTTATTAGTTTTACTTGCTTCAATAGGTATAACTTATTACTTTTATAAAACAAACACATATATTACAGCTGAATTTAAAAATCTGCGTCCGTTCCATGACAGAGCGCCAATTTATTATAACGGGTTTAAAATCGGCAAGGTTGTAAAAGTCAGACCAAATAAAACTTATACGTCAACAATAGTTACGATGAGGCTTCATCCGCATGATTTAAAACTGCCGGTTAATATTTCCGTAAATTTAAAAAAAGAGAAAAACCGCTGGGATAAAAAATTTGATTATATAGATATAATTTACCCTGAAGAACCTTCGCAATTCTTTTTGAAAGATGGAGACAGAATTGCCGGTGATACTACAGTTGATATGGAAAGCTATCTTGCAAATCAGGATCCTGACTCTCTTGATGCGATAAAGGCTGATGCTGCTGAGGCCGTAAAAAATTTAAATGTAACAATACAGGTTCTGGGTGATTTATTTTCTACTTTGAATACAATGGCATCCGATGTAAGTCCTAATGTCGTAAAAGCATCATCAGATTTGCAGCACAGTACTGAAAATTTTGTAAAAATTTCCAAAAATGTAGATTTAACAACATCTAATTTAAACGGTGCATTTGATGACAAAAGAATGGATGCAACGGCAAAAAATGTTCAGCTTGTAACAAGGAATGTAAAGCTTATGACAAATGAACTGAATAAAACAATTCCGCAATTAGGCTGTACTATAGAAGAAGTAAACAAAGTTTTATGCAATATTGATGAAATGACAACCGGCTTAAATTGTACAATGAAAAAGCCGTTTGGCGGGCTTCGTTTAATTTTTGGCAGTCCTGTAGGTCAGAAAAAATGCGGCTGTAGATAAACAGGGGATTGATAGTAAGCCCTCACCCCGCCCCTCTCCAACAGGAGAGGGAGCAATCTGTCATCCCGAACTTGTTTCGGGATCTCAAGAGACAATAGCGTGTCATTCTGAGCCG
>CALURE010000096.1 GCA_944323095.1 Candidatus Gastranaerophilales bacterium | reverse complement strand
GTTATAAAAAACGATTTCTACGGTATGGCTGCAGAAATGGGTTTTATGATGGTCATAGGAATTTTCCCTTTTATGCTTTTTCTGGCTGCAGTTTTTGGCTGGATGGGAAACAAGGCAATGATGGAGCCAATTTTGAGATTTCTTGCAACGTTTATGCCCCAGCAGGCTATGGATTTGATTAAGACAGTTCTGTCAGAGGCAATGATTTTTTCTCATGGACGTTTGATGGCTATAATAGGCTTCTGCGTTACTCTTGTACTTTCTACAAATGCTGTTGCCGTTGTATTAAAGGGAATGAACAGAGCTTATAAAGTTGCGGAGACCAGAAATTTTATATATACGCGTTTCTTATCTTTATTGATGGTAATTGTAGACACACTTGTTATGTTTTTGAGTATAAACCTGATTGTATTCGGGAAAGCTATTATAAATTTGATGGTTAGTCATTTTCACATGTCGGCCGGTGTCGCGATTACGCTTTTAACCCTGCGCTGGCCTGTGGCTTTTGCAGCTTTGTATTTAATGGCATTTTTAAGTTATTATATTTTGCCTGACCTTAGAGGGAATGAAAGATTTAAAAGGAAGAGTGCAATCCCCGGCACATGGTTTTTCGTAACTTTCTGGTTAATAGGTTCATGGGGATTTTCGATTTACGTTAACAATTTGAAAACTTATAATATGGTTTACGGCACAATCGGGGCATTTGCTGTTTTAATGGTATGGCTTTATTACACATCAGTGTTAATTCTTGTAGGCGCCGAGATAAATTCGCAGGTTTATAACCAGCTGGAGAGAAAGGCGCAGGAAATCAGAGACGATTTTGCAAAGCTTTCGGTTATAGAAAAGATTGTACAAAAGGTAAAAAAGATTGATAATTAATTATTTTAGAAATTTAAAAATATTCAAAAATTTTTAAAATTATGTTATAATGCAATTATGAATAATGATAAAGTATATTCAGTAGATGAAATTAGAAAAATTATCCATGAAAGCAAAGATTATTTTGAAAAAAAATATTTTGTAGATAAGTTTTTTTTATTTGGTTCTTATGCAAAAAATCTTCAGACATCACACAGCGACATTGATTTACTTGTAACTTTTAAGCAGCCTGTTGATATGTTTGAATTTATTGATCTGCAAGATTACCTTACAAAACTTTTTAATAAAAAAATTGATCTTGGAACATATAACAGTTTAAAAAAATTTATAAAAGATAAAATTTTGAAGGAAGCAATAGTTTTATGAGCAAAAAAATCCGTTGTTCTTTTTGGAAGATATCCAAAATTCTCTTTTAAAAATTTTTAGATATACTAATGGTATTGATTATAAACAATTTGTTTCTGATGATATGAGAAAAGATGCTGTTGAACGGAATTTTGAAATTATTGGAGAAGCAGTAAAGAATTTACCTGAGGATTTCAGGAATAAATACCCTGATATCCCGTTCAGACAAATTGCAGGTATGCGTGATAAATTAATCCATGATTATTTTGGTGTGGATTACGAAATAATTTGGAAAACAATCACGGACAAATTGCCGCAATTTGCTAAGGACATTGAACTTCTTATAAAAAATTGTAAATAATATCACCTATTTTACGAACAACGGTTGAATTAATACATATATATCGTTGAACAACACAAATATTAAAAGCAGTATCAAAAGCGAGAAAAATACCGTCATTATTTTGTTTGAAATTTCTTCATCAACAGGTTTACCCTGAATTTTTTCTATAAGTAGAAATAACAGATGACCGCCGTCAAGTGCCGGTATCGGCAAGATATTTAAGATTGCCAGATTCATTGATATTACGGCAGTTAGTAAAATACCATAGAAAATCCCTTCGCTGCTTATAATATCTCCGCCCATTTTTGTGATAAGAACAACACCATGCATATTTTTTAAAGGTATTTTGCCGGTAAACAGCTGTTTTAAAACTATCAGCATTGATTTTGTTTCGTTGTAAAGATAGTTATAGCTTGTTACAAATGCTGATTTTATACCTGTTACAGGGATTAAAATTTCTCTCCTGTCAAGTGTAATTCCGATTAGGCCGTCTTTGTCGGAGTAAACAGTTTTTAATGCAATTTCCTGCCCGTTTCGCAAAACTTTTATATTAAGCGGTCTTTGAGTATCTGATAGTGCAAAAGCCAGATCATTAAGTGTGTATGTTCCGTCAGTTTCAACAAATTTTTTGTCTTTGATTTTATCTCTTAATTTAATTTGGGATTCTGAGAGTTTTATTTCATCAGGTTTGAAAAGTTCAATCGCATTCAAAACATTTGAACTAAGAATAATTTTTCCTTCTTTTGAAATATTATTTGGAATTTTGACGACTACACCCGCCGGAATAATTTCATCTTCTTTAAATGCAGGATTGATGGCTTTCAGATTTTCGTAATTTTTTTGAACGATTTCTTCGTTTGTTTTGCCATCATACGATGCACTGTATAATGCATAAAGATTTAAGCCGTATTTAGAATTGATTTTGCTACCGTTAACTTCGATAATTTTATCGCCTTTTTGCATCCCTGACTGCCAGACGCTTGCTTCTTTCGGGGCAACTATATCATTTACATAAATATCAAATTTCCCTGACGGCATATTATGCCACAACACTGCAGTCAGGAGAACAAGAACATAAGCACAGATTACGTTTGCAATAACACCGGCTGAGAAAATAATTGCTCTTTGCCATACTGGTTTGTTCATCAACCTGTCCGGAGAATTTTGCGGAACATCAGAGTCTTTGTCATCATCTGGGAATGATACATAACCGCCGAACAAAAACGCATGAACAATTAGCGTAATATTTCCGACTTTCTTTTCCCATAATGTCGGGCCAATTGGCAATCCTATGCCGAATTTATCAACTTTAACTTTAAAAAGTAAAGCCGTTAAAAGATGCCCGAGCTCATGGACAAGAATTAGAAGCCCTATAAGTAAAATCATTATGATGACTGACATAGATTTATTTTCCCTCTCTTATTATAACAATTCTTTCAGATAATTCGGCAGTGCAAAACGTGCATTGTGGTAATCTTTATTATAAATTTTGCAGGTTTTTACAATATCTTCATACCTGTCATCTGCGAAATATGAAAGCGGTTGAACATCAACCGAACAAAATGCCCATGCCCAGTAGCCGCCGGGGTAGGTTGGAATATTTGAAGTATAAGTTGAACAAACAGGGAATACTTTTTTCAACAGGTTATACATTTTTTTGATTTCTTCTTTGTTGACAAACGGGCTTTCTGATTGTGCGGCTATAATTCCGCCTTTTTTCAAAGAATTTTTTACGTTAGTGTAAAATTCTTCTGTAAACAAACCTTCACCCGGGCCCATAGGGTCTGTCGAATCAATTAAAACAATATCATATTCGTTCTTTTTATCTTTGATAAATTCAATAGCGTCGCCGACTTTAATTTCAACACGCGGATCAGTTAAGCCGCATGAAATTGTCGGCAAAAATTCTTTGCAGGCATCAATTACCATTTCATCAATTTCAGCAAGTACAACTTTTTTAACTGATTTATGTTTTAAGACTTCTCTAACCGTACCGCCGTCGCCTCCGCCTATTACGAGAACACTTTCGGGGTTTTTGTGGTGCATCATAGGAATATGTGCAATCATTTCGTGGTAGTGGTATTCATCTCCTTCGGTTGTCATCATTAAATCGTCAAGAGTTAAAACTCTGCCTAAATCAGATTCTGTTTCAAAAACTTCAACTTTTTGAAAATCAGATTGTTTTGAGAACAATACTTTTCCTGCTTTTATCGCTATCCCGAATCCTGCCGGTGTAATCTCATGATAATATCCGTTTTCTATTCCATTGTTAACCATTTTTGCCCTTTCCGTGAATACTCTCTATTAAATTTTGTTTCAACCTGAATTTGATTATACAATAAAAAAATTATATAAGCAGATTTGTTTTTGGTTACTTCTTTTAATTGTATATAAATTTTAAAACATAATGATTGTTCTAGATCAAAAACATATTATTTTTAAATTAAAAACTCTCTACATATTTTAATTGGTTAAAAAGGCATCTTTTACCCTGCTGTTATGGTACAACAAATTTAACTATTTATCAATTTAAATTGTACACTATCTCTAACTCTCTCCCAAGGAGAGAGGACGTTTAACAATTTCCCCTCCCTCGGGTGAGAGGATAGTGGAGATGGAGAAAACAAGAACAATTATAAAAAATTACCCTCTCTCTAACTCTCTCCCAAGGAGAGAGGATGCTTAACAATTTTCCCTCCCTTGGGGGAGGGATTAAGGGAGAGGGTAATTATCAGAAGGCCTGAAGTTTAGAGGTCAAGAAGGCAGTCTTATATCATTTATATATCTGCAGGTTTAACAATCCCCTCATTGATTAGGGTTAGGGGTAATAATTACCCTATTTTTCTGTTTTTCTGGATTGCGGAAATAATATCTTTTATGAGATGAAGTTCCTGTATAGATGAAGTTTGTATCAGGTTATAAATATCACCGCGCAAAGTATCGTTTTTTTGAGGGGTTAAATTAAAAAATTCATTGATATCTATATCAAGAATTTCAGAAATTTTAATAAATGTTTCTATAGAAGGAAAAGAATTTCCATTCTCAATTGTGCACATATGTCGGGGAGAAATATCAATTTTTTCAGAAAGTTCTTCCTGCGAAAGCCCTCTTTCCTTGCGTATCTGCCTGATTTTTTTACCGATAATTTCTTTGTCCAAATTCATCATAAACCTCTAATAAAATATATAGATAAGTTTAAAATGATATAATGATATTTATATCAATTATCTTGACAAATTGATATTTATATCGTATAATAATCATGTATACAATAATCAAGAAAGGTGGAAATGATTATGAGATTATCAAACATGAGAGTGAGAGGCGGTTTTACGCTTGCGGAAGTATTGATTACATTAGGTATTATCGGTGTGGTAGCTGCAATGACAATGCCAACATTGATGAGTTCTACTCAGGGTGCACAGTACAAAGCTGCTTACAAAAAAGCATTATCAGCTTTATCACAGGCAGTAACATTGAACGTTGCACTGGATGAATGGAACTTCGCGGATTTAACGGCTGGTCAACCTAGCTCTACAAATTATACTTTAGCATACATGCTTGAACACAGAATGAATCATGTTAGAACTGAAACGGGCTCATTTAATGATGCTCAAGGTAGCGGTTATGCTGTAAAAGTTAACAGCTCTTTAAAAGGTAATGGTGCTTCTGGGGCAGATGCTGTACCTGCACCTGCTGGTACTAATACAACATATTTCTTTAATGATGGTATTATGTTTACATTCCCGGATGATGTTAAAGAATGTACAATCGGCACCAGTAATTTTGACGCTGAAAGAGATAAGTTAGTTACAAATAAATGTGTTGGATTTATAGATGTAAATGGTATTAAAGCACCAAATAGAGTAGTTCAATGTGATGACGGTGATGGTACAGATGCCAATTGCGTAATCAAGAGCCCTACAGATGTATATCCAGTAATTTTCTATGATCAGACAATAAGACCAAACTCTGTTGCAGCAAGAGCAGTATTGTATAGTAAGTAATAACATTTATTTATTCATCCCCTCCCTTGAGGGGAGGGGAATACAAGGGGTGGGTGACGAACCGTACTTGTCCAATATGGTTTAGCATACAACCCAAACAAATTTTTATAAATCGAATCTTTTTGTAGACCGGAAATCTTTTCACGCCGGTCTTTTTTTTGAAGCGTGCCGCTGCACCCGCCACTCAGGTTTTGCATAAAACTCCCCTCCCTGATTAGGGAGGGGCTGGGGGTGGATAACAAAGAGTTTATCAATCTAAAAAACTTGAAACCCATCCCACCCTTCCCTATTAAGGGAAGGAGCTTAATCTCCCCTCCCTGATTAGGGAGGGGTTAGGGGTGGGTAACAAATAGTTTATCAATCTAAAAAAACTTGAAACCCATCCCACCATTCCCTATTTAGGGAAGGAGCTTTATCTCCCTCCCTTTTTAGGGAGGGGATAGGGGTGGGTAACAATCTTTACATTTTATCAAATCAATACCCATCTAAATCTTCCCTAATCAGGGAAGACTTTTTTACTGTTTCCAGCACTTGACAAACC
>CALURE010000095.1 GCA_944323095.1 Candidatus Gastranaerophilales bacterium | reverse complement strand
TATTCAAACTGAAATGGATGCTGTACAAAAAGTTATTGAAAAGAACACAGAATCTACTTTCAAAACGTTCGGTTAATTGAACAACTGAAAAGCTGTTTAACAAAGTTTATTTTCAATGAATGAGGGGTATTTAACCTTTCAACCATTAAAATATTCAACAATTTTAATATGTTTCCTTTCCCTTTTTCCCTAACGACTAAAAAACAGTCGTTTTTTTTTGTGTTAAAATTAGCTAAAGAAGATGCAGAAATTCTTAAAAGCTATGATTAAATGCTGCATTATAAAATAACATAAAAGGAGTGTGGTTATGGGACAAACTTTAGCAGAAAAAATTATATCAGAACATGCAGGGAAAAATGTAAAAGCAGGTGAACTTGTTATTGCAAAAGTTGATGTATGTGCTGTTCAAGATGGCACAGGTCCTTTAACCGTTCAGGAATTTAAAAAATTAGGGAAAGAAAAATTAAACAATCCTGAAAGAACAATTTTATTTATTGACCATGCATCTCCAAGTCCCAGAAAAGAACTGTCAAATACCCACACAATATTACGAGATTTTGCAAAAGAATACGGTGCGGTGCTTTCAGATGTCGGCGCCGGAGTATGCCACCAGAGACTGGTTGAAAGTTTTGTAAACCCCGGAGAAATACTTGTCGGCGCTGATTCTCACACCTGCACGTCAGGCGCATTAGGTGCATTTGCGACCGGCATGGGCTCTACAGATATTGCGGTTGCAATGGCTCTGGGCAAAACATGGCTTAAAGTACCTGCAACTTTTAAAATTGAGGTAACAGGGAAATTTAAGGAAGGTATTTGTTCAAAAGATTTAATGCTTCACCTTATAGGAATGATAGGAGCAGACGGGGCAACATATAAAGCTCTTGAATTTTGCGGAGATACAATAGAAAATATGCCAATGTCAGAAAGATTTACGCTTTCAAATATGGCAGTTGAAGCAGGTGCAAAAGCAGGACTTTTTGCCTCTGACGAAAAAACAAAAGAATTTTTGAAATCCCGTGGACGAGAAGATAAATTTAAAACTATAAAACCTGATGCTGATGCTGTTTATGAACGTATAATTAAAATTAATGCAAACGAAATTCCGCACACTGTCTCCTGTCCACATACAGTTGATAACACAAAACCGGTTAGCGAATTAAAAGATGTTAAAGTAGATCAGGTTTTTGTCGGGACTTGTACAAATGGAAGAATTGAAGATTTGAGAGTTGTTGCAGATATTTTAAAAGGCCAAAAAATAAACTCCGGTGTTAGAATGCTGATTTGTCCGGCCTCAAAAGATGTTTATTTGCAGGCTCTTGAAGAAGGGCTTATTGCAGCATTTGTAGAAGCAAATGCAACAATTCTGCCTCCAGGCTGCGGTCCTTGCGTTGGTGTGCATGCCGGAACACTTGCCGACGGAGAAGTTTGCCTTGCCACACAAAACCGCAATTTCAGAGGCAGAATGGGAAATGTAGAAGGCTCAATATACCTTGCATCTCCTTATGTAGCTGCATACACTGCCCTAAAAGGTTATATCTCGGAAAATTAAAATGATTTAATAAAAAATATATTCTATTGGCTATGTAACAATGAATGAGCATTTTCTGCCAAAAATTTCTTAGTATAGATTTAAGGAGAAGTTTATGGCAGGAAATAAACTGCAATATAAAAAAATGCCTTTGGAAGAACTTGTAGTTCTCTCACAACAAAATGATTTCAAAGCACTTGAAGAATTAATAAAAAGAGAACAAAAAAATGTGTTTGCGGCATTTTCATACCTCAGTTCCAAAAGAGAAAATGTAGCTGATTTAACACAGGAAGCACTGCTACGGGTTGCAAAAAATATACAAAATCTTAAAAATCCCAAACTTTTTAAAAGCTGGCTGAACCAGATAGTCACAAATCTTTTCTATGACGAACTCAGAAAATCCCAGAGAAAAGCCGAAACAATTTCTCTTGACGAAGAAACCGAAGACAGCCCGCCGATAAAATCACTACTTCTTGATAAAAAATGCAAGCCGCATGAAAAATGTATATCTACAGAACTCGAAAAAATTATAAAAAATGCAATTCAGGCTCTTCCAGAACAGTTTAGAATTGCAATTATTTTACGTGAATTTCAAGGGCTTAGCTATGAAGAAATAGCGCAGGCAACCCACTCAAGTATCGGTACAGTAAAATCAAGAATTGCACGTGCAAGAACAAAACTTCAGGAAGATTTAAAAGCATATATATAAGGAGAAAAACATGGAATACAAATTAACCTGTGATCAGGTATGCGCGTTACTGAATTTTTATGCAGAAGACAAACTCAGCACCAAACTTACCAAATATGTAAAAGAACATTTGGAAAACTGCCCTGTTTGCATGGAAAAATATAATCAGATGAAAAAAATGCTTAACAAATTTATTGAAATACAAAATGAAGAAATGGAAAATCCTTATGCTACAAAGCAATATGAAGATTTTAAAACTAACCTCTCAGCATACATTGATAACGAATTAAATGATTTTGACAGTATTAAAATAAAAAAAATCGCCATATCAAATCCGCTTGCCAGACAGGATTTAGAAAATATATACATGTTTAAAAAACTTCTTCACACTTCTTTTGAAAAAACTAAGAATGAATTTAAAAATGATTTTTCTAAAAGTATTCTCTGTCAAATAAGGCATGACTGTAATGAAGAAACAAAACTGGATCCGTTTATTAAATTAAGCACTGCATTTTTTATAATGCTGTCATTTATTACTGCAGGAATTATATGGATTTTATATTTTTAATCCCGGAGAAGAATATTTTGAATAAGCCGTCTTTTGATAATTATCCATCGAAATCTTATATGGATAATAATTGCTATCAGACTGCGGTTTATTTTGCCTGTCAATTAAGCGCTTTTGAATTCTAGCAGCGCACTCATTTCGCACTATCGGGGTAAAAATATTACAGGATACGATTGAACCTACAGTACTTGCAATCACATCTACTCCGTTTTTAAAAGATTTATAATCGCTTTTGATTTCATTAAAATTTTCCATTCTTGAAATATTGAAATCAAGCTTGCCGACTTTATTCTGAACTCCGCTTTTGTTTAAAAAGGCTTTAATATTTTTTGATGCCAGTTTTCCTGTGGAAACAAGCTTTGAGCCTAAAAGTTTAAAAGAAGAAGTTATAACATAAAAAGAAAAAATATTTACAAGACCGTCAGCTGCTTCCTGCGGAATAAGGAATTTTTTTTGTTCAGACGGAATTTTATCATTTGCAACAATAGCAGTAATTTGAGCAAGAGATGACAAAATCCAGCCGAGCAGACCGGTATGGACAAGCATTGTTCCGGGATTTTCACCGTATCTTTCAAACAAACCTTTTTTGGAGAAAAAACTATTTGCGTACTTCATTTTTCTCCTCCTGTTTGTCAATAAATACATTTGTAAGAAATTTAGTTAACGGTGCATCTACTAAAAAGTTTGTAAAAAGCATAATTCCAAGCGATATAATAGTCCCGAGCGCGTTTCTGTACTGTTCAAAAGCATCAGTTGTATTATCTGTTACTCCTTTAGGGGTTAATATTGTTTTATATTTGGGCACTCCTTCGCCCGGAATTTTAGAAAAAGCTTTAATAGATTTAATACAGCCGTATCTTATAAGAAAACCTGTCGCAGTACCTGCAAGAATTTTTGCAACAGTCCTCGCTACTGAAACCTTTCTGGTTTTTTCATCAACATTTTTATTATAATAGTCAATTACAGGCTGTGTAACAAGAGCTGTTGCACCAAGAACCAATCTCTGCTTATCTGATGAAAAATTTTTACCTATATAATCGACACAGTTCAAAAATTTTTCATTACTAAATTCAGCGTTCGGAATCAAATCCAAACCCTTTTGTTTTACGCTGTTAAGCTTTTTGGCGGCACTTTTATACAGCGAGGTATTGGTAATGTATGTTTTGATTGAAAGTGGCATGGTTGTACTACCCAAACCTATAACGCTCGTAAAGGTAAATAATTGCTGAAATATCCCTTTATATTAATAAAGATTTACATTCACAGATTAATAATAAACCAAACCTGCTCAAAATACCAGCATTAAAGTTAAGTTGGTATTGACAAAATTAATAAAATCGTAAATAGTAAAAGCAGAAAGAATATTTAGGAGGATGAAAAATGTTGTATAGAGAAGCTTTGAACTGCCCCCCCCCCGCAAGTATAGCCGCTTAACCCGACACATTAGGACTTTTTCAGGTTTTAAGTTTTATTTTGGTTATCTTAATTGTATAAATAATAGAAGTGTCACCCCGAACTTGTGTCGGGCTCTTATTACACAAAAATTAGAAGACAGACAATTAAAGCCTACATATGTCAGGAAGTCAGAAGGGCAAGCCAATTTAGATGGTAAGAAGATAAGAAGGTATGAGGGTAGGCTATTTACGTTAAAAAGCGTATTCTCTAATCTTCCAACGCTCATATCTTTCCTGAATAAGCTGGATTGCTTCGGTTCAAATGAACCTCGCAATGACAAAGCAAGTTTATGCAATACCAAAGTTTGGCGGATGGAGCGGCACGCTCCCGAAAGAATCCAGCCTATGATGGCAGACCGAAGTCAGAAAGTCCAGAGGTCAGACAATTTAGATGGTAAGAAGATAAGAAGATATGAGGGTAAGCTATTTTCTGTAAACAGCCTATCTTCCAATCCTCCTACCCTCCTGCCCTCTACTAATCATTCAGGTGGGAACGCTTCGCTTATCCCACCCTACGGATTGCTGTACAAGATTAATACAATTTGACGGCTGGGAAATCAGCAAAGACTATCCCTGGGATCAAACTATGCTTGAAAATTAGACGCTAATATCACAGTGTCACAAGAATATTTTGAAGTCGATACACAAATATGCATAATCCGGCCTAAAGTTTAGCACCCTTAGGAACAACGGTTACACCGTTTGGAGAAACATGAAAACCTCTTTTTTCATCTTCTTCTTTATTAAAACCTATCCTTGAATGCGGCGGGACTATAACATTTTTATCGATAATTGCCTTTTTAATACGTGAATGTCTGCCTATTTCAACATTTTCCATCAAAATGCTTTCAGAAACTTGTGAATAACTGTTTACCTTAACTTTAGGCGAAAGAACACATCTTGACAGACCGCCACCAGAAACAATACATCCTTCAGACACCATGGAATTTGTGGCCATACCAACCCTTTCACCTTCTGCCCATATGAATTTTGCCGGAGGATAATTATAGTTGAACGTTCTTAAAGGCCAATCCTGTGAATACAAATTAAGCTCGGGATCATAAGCAAGCAAATCCATATTAGCCTGCCAGTATGCGTCAATACTGCCGACATCCCGCCAGTACCCGCGTTCTCTATCTGTCATTCCGGGGAACGAATTGTCATTAAAATTGTAAATATAAATCTTTTTTCCATCTCTTAAGAGCATAGGAATAACATTTTTGCCGAAGTCATGACTAGACTCCTGAATTTCTTCATCTCTGTTTAACGCATCTAACAGAATATTTTTGTTAAAAATATAATTCCCCATAGAAGCAAGACACATATCAGGGTTTCCGGGTATTGATTTCGGTTTTTCTTCAGGTTTTTCAACAAAATTTATAAGTCTCCAGTCATCGTCAACTTCTATAATTCCAAATTCAGAAGCTTCTTCAATAGGTATAGGAATAGCAGAAATAGACAAATCAGCTCCCTTTTCTTTATGAAAATCAAGCATCTGGGAAACATCCATTTTATATATATGATCCCCGCCAAAAATACAAACATAATCAGGATCTTCATCTGTTATATGAAAAACATTTTGATAAATCGCATCAGCAGTACCTCTGTACCAGTCAGAACCGGTTCTCATTTGTGCAGGGGCAAGGTCTACATACTGATTTAAAAACGGCGACAAAGCCCACCCTCTTGTAATATGCTTATTCAATGAATCAGATTTATATTGAGTCAAAACTTTGATCTTAAAAAATCCTGAATTAATAAAATTATTTAAAACAAAATCTATAATTCTGTAACGACCGCCAAAAGGAACTGCCGGTTTTGCCCTGTCTTTTGTCAGAGGGTACAATCTTTTTCCCTCTCCACCTGCTAAAATCATCACTAATGCATCATCAATAGACATAAAATAATCCCCATAATTTTGAATACATTATATA
>CALURE010000094.1 GCA_944323095.1 Candidatus Gastranaerophilales bacterium | reverse complement strand
TTGGATAAGAAAAAGAAACACGCAGACCGCTTAATCTGCACTAAATTCAACCCGAGCGGATGAACTCGCTATATATTGGTCATGCTGAACTCGTTTCAGCATCTCTTTACCGCTCAGACAGCATCCGCTTTGTTGCTGTTTCATTAAGTGCAGATTATTATACCCCTCACCCTTACCCTCTCCCGCAAGGGGAGAAGAAGATAATATTTTGTGCGCTTCAGCCTCACCTTAAGGACTTATTCGCTTATTCACCTATTTACTTATTAACTTCAAATAATATTTAATATGTAAATATTTGTAACAATTACGGGTAGCTGGCAATTTTCAGCTTTTACAGGTTTTATATCTGTGGTGTGTAGTTTTCAAAACAGAAAGGAATTTATATGAACGTAAACCCTGTACAAAACAACTCTCAATCATTCGGTATGGCTTTAAGGTTAAAAGATGATGCCGCAAAAAAATTGCTGAAAGTTTTTATCAGTTAAGAGATCCAAAATTTGCCCGTGACTGTTTTATCAAGCATATTGCAGACCCTATTCAGCAGTTGAAAACTGATGTGATTTATGATGGTAAAAAAGTTTTGGTATTAGATAAAAATGATGTTATAGAGGTTTTGGATAATAATAAATCCCCATATTTACCGTTTTCTGACGATGGGAAACGAACAATGAAATTTCATATTGCAAGGAATGGAAAGCCGGAAATATATGCTGTTCCTATGCCTAAGCATGAATTTACTTTTGCATTGACCACCGGTGATGAATTAAAGCTTATGGCTGCTCGAGAAATTGGAAAAGATTTGGATATAAAGGCATTAAAGCTTTCTGAAAAAGAATTTGAGACTGCACAAAAACAAAACAAAATAAATGAAACAGCTAAATATTTGCAGGATTTATTCGGTTAATGATAGCACATTTTAAATTAAAAACGCAAATAAGGATTAAATCTTATTTGCGTTTTTTTTGTAAATTTTTATTAAAAATGATAGCAAAAAAATTTTTTTAATGATTTTATATCTTTCGGGGTAAAAAAGAAAGGAGTTTATATGAGAGTAAACAGTGTTCAAAATTCTCAAAATTTTGGTATGGCTTTTAAACTGAAAGATGCTGGTGCATGGAAATTAGCAACAGATTTTGTTAATAATCCTAAATTAGAAGAAAAATTTATGAATAAAATTGTTGCGCCTCTTGAAAAATCTGATTCTGATGTCATATATAACGGGTATGCTGCTTATTATAAGCATAATGCTGATGATTATTATTCTTCCATAATACAGGCAGGTGCTGATAAATATGTGACAGCGTCAAATGGAGGCGCGGTTCCATATAGTAGAAATGTTTATAGACCGCAAGATTCTTCTAAAATGCGTTATACAAGAGATTTTTATGATATTTCCGCTACAAATACATATTTTTATTCTATTGAGGCCGCAAAAAATATTGCTTTGAATCTTTCTGCAGAAAGAGCCGGAAAAGCTGTAGAAGCTTATGACGCAGCTAAGAATTATAAAGCCCCTGAAACCGGAAAAACTTTAGAGGAAAAAATGCAGAAATTAAATGAATTATTCGGAAAGGATTAGAAGATAACTAATATAATAAAGCCCGGGTTTAGTCGGGCTTTATTATTGATAGAATATACTTATTATTGAAATATTTATTTGCGACTTCTATTATATCGGATTCTGTTACACTGTTTATAAGTTGTGCATATTGGTCATCAAATTTATATCCTCTGCCTGATGCTTCAAACCAACCGATTGTGGTGGCTTTATCAAGGTTTGTTTCCTGACCGATTATGTAGTGCCCTAAAAGCTTATCTTTTGCTTCCTGAAGTTCTTTTGAGCCGACAAATTCTTTTTTTAGTCTGAAAACTTCTTCAAGCATACGATTTTGTGCGTAATTCAGGTTTTCCGGATTTGTTCCGATATACACAATGAAAGCTCCTTTTAAAACATTCGGAGAATATTGCGAGCCAAGCTGATATGCAAGACCGTCTTTATCTCTGAGGTTTTTGAAAAGCCTTGAGCTCATTCCTGAACCTAACATGGAATCTATAACCTGCAAAGCAGCATAATCTTTACGGTTTAATACTCCTGCTGTCTGCCAGCCGATTATAATCCAGTCGGTTTTTAAATCCTTAACAGATGTTGTAATTTTTTTCCCTTCTTTTAATGATGGTATTGAATATTTGGCATAGTCAAATTTTTCACCTTTTTTATTGTTGAAAATTTTTGTAAATTCGTTGACAATTTTATCTTTATCAACATTTCCATTTATAGATATTACGACATTTTGCGGGAAGAAAGCTTTGTCATAGTAAGCTTTTATATCTTCCTGTGTAATTTGCGCTAATGTTTTTTCAAGAATTTTATTTGATATAGAATATGGTGTGTTTTCAAAAATGTAAGTTTTGTAATTATCAATTGCAAGATTTAGCGGAATATCTTTGCTTTTTTTGATTGCGTTAAGTTTGTCAGTTCTAGACTTTTCTATTTCGTAATCATCAAGTGCTGCGTTATTTATAACTTCGTTGAGCAGTTCCAGAGTTTTATCAATTTCGTTTTTGGTGGTAAGCACTGTAATTGAAAGCGCATCAGACTGTGCCGAGGGAACTATTTTAATCCCGTTATCTTCGAGAACTCTTGCAAATTCAACGGCAGAATATTTTTTTGACCCTCTGGTTAAAACTGATGCGGTTAAATCTGCTGTTCCTGCAATTTTCTCTGTCAGTTCTCCGCCTTTAGAAAATATACTGATTGCAATAATATCATTTACAGTGTTTGGAGTAAGCAGTAATGTAGCACCGTTTGAGAGTTCATATTTTTGAGTGTTATTATTTTCGCTTATCAATTTAGCAGGTTCTGTTTTAGGTGTAATATTGGAAATTTTAACCTCTTTACAGTTCTGTGGTAAAACTATTGACACAGCGCTTTTATTAATTCCGAGATATTTATCCGCTGCTCTTTTAACATCGTCTGCTGTTACTTTTTTTATGTTTTCAATATAGGTATCATAATATTTTATGTCATTGGTTGTGACAAAGGTGTAACCGATTTCTCCGGCTATGTTTGAAATGGATTCTCTGTTGTAGTATGTATCTCTTTCAATAATATTTTTTGCAAGCTGCAGCTGTTCCTGAGTTACCCCGTTTTTTTGAATATTTTTTATTTCTTCAAAAATACTTTCTTCAAGTTTTGTACATTTTTCCGGATTGAAGGTTGCCGAAATATAAAATATTCCGTCGTCTTTAAAACCTGTATTTGAAGCACCTATTGAATTTGCGAGCTGTTTTTGTTCTTTTATTTTTTGATAAAATACGGATGAGCGTCCGTCGCCTAAAATTGTAGATAAAACATCAAGTGCATATGAATCTTTGTCATCAATATCTGTTCCTCTAAAGCCAATTATCATGTATCCTGTTTGTACATCGGTGTATGCTGTATTTCTGGCTTGTGAAGTTAGAATTTTTTCTTTTGGAAAATTTTGTTCTAACGGTTTTTCGTATTCTGCATTGAAATCGTATTTAACTTTTTCGATTGCGGAAGCAGTATCCACATCGCCTACAATTACCGTAATCATATTTGATGGATTATAATATGTATTATAATAATCAAGAATTTGTTCCCGCTGAATGTTTTTTATAATATCAGCTTTTCCTATAACTTTTCTTTTGTAAGGATGGTTTGTGTAAAGCATATTAATAAGATTGTCATATACAAGAGTGGTCGGGGAATTTGCGTCTTTCATGATTTCTTCAATTACTACTTTTCTCTCTTTTTCGAGTTCTTTTCTCGGAATAAGCGGGTGTAAAAGCATATCGGAGTGCATTTCAAGAGCGAGATCAAAGTCTTTTGAAGGAATTGTTATATAATAATGCGTGAAATCTTTACTTGTGGCGGCATTTGTAATAGCACCTTTTGTTTCTAATATTTTGTCAAATTCTCCGGGGGCATGGTTTGTTGTGCCTTTAAAAAATAAATGTTCCAGAAAATGTGAAACACCGTTATTTTTATCATTTTCATTAATGGAACCTGTCTTAATCCAGGTGTCGATTGTAACTATCGGATTGTTTTTAACTTCTTTTATGACAACAGTTTGTCCGTTATCTAATTTATAAACATTTAAATCCGCAGCATTTACAATGTTTGCAAACAACAATGTAATTAATAAAACGATAAATTTTTTCATCATATCCCCTCTCTTAAATAAAACATGTTTTTATATAAACATAATACAATAAATTTTTAAATCGGAAAACAGATTATTTTTTTATTATTTTTTTTATCAGAGGATAGCACAAGGCAAGTCCTCCAAGCCCCAGTGCAGCAAAAACCGATTTAGGAGTTTTTCTTTTTTCAATACTTTCACTATTTTTTACTGAAATATATATATCCTGATTTAATTTCCGGATATCCTTTGATGCCTGTTCAGGAGAGTAAAGAACCGGTTTATAATAGCTGTTAGGCGGGGTTAATATTCCGACATTCAAAGGCGGATTTTTCATATTCTGATTTACACTGACACTATTCTCCATAATTTAATTAAAACAAAACTGCTTAATAAATTGCCATGAATATTTAATTATGTTAAGGATATCTTGACAAAAAATTATAAAATTAATAAAATGATAATTGTTACTAATTTTGCGAGATATTATGAATTATTCAAGACAAAGAGAAGTTATACTTGACACATTAAAGTCAAATGTTGTCCATCCTACTGCAGAGTATCTTTACTCTATTTTGAAATCTAAAGAGCCGAATATCAGTCTTGCTACATTATACAGAAATTTAAATCAGCTGGCTGATAATGGGGTTATAAAAAAAATTGATGGATTAGAACCTTCCTCTCACTATGATCATAATACACATGAGCATTATCACTTTATCTGTGAAGAATGCAAAAGAGTATTTGATGTAAGCTGTAATATTGCGCCTGATATTGTTCAAAAAACAGAAGATGAAACCGGTTTTATTGTAAAAAAACATGATATAATATTTAACGGAATATGCAAAGATTGTCTGGAAAAGATAAAAGAGAGTAATTAAAAAAGTAAAGGAGAAATTATTATGGAAAAGTATGTATGCACAGTATGCGGTTATGTATATGATCCGGCAGAAAACGACGGTGTAAAATTTGAAGATTTAGCAGATGATTATGTATGCCCTCTTTGCGGTGTAGGTAAGGATATGTTTGAAAAACAATAACCGCAGAAGTTATTTAGGAAGGTTAATGTAGAAAGGAAGTAATATGCCTGATTTAAAAGGAACAAAAACTGAGAAGAATTTATGGGCTGCTTTTGCAGGTGAGTCACAGGCCAGAAATAAATATACATATTATGCTTCTCAGGCTAAAAAAGATGGTTTTGTGCAGATAAGTAAAATATTTGAAGAAACAGCAAATAATGAAAAGGAACATGCTAAAATTTGGTTCAAAGCACTGCATGGAGAGAAAATACCTGATACTTTAAAAAATCTTGAAGATGCGGCCGACGGTGAACACTATGAATGGACTGATATGTATGCACAGTTTGCAAAAGAGGCAAAAGAAGAAGGTTTTGATACTCTTTCTGCCTTGTTTGAACTTGTAGGGAAAATTGAAAAAGAGCATGAAGAAAGATATCGGGCACTTTTAGAAGCTGTAAAAAACAGTACTGTTTTTGCTAAAAATGAAATTGTCGTCTGGGAATGCTCAAATTGCGGTCATATTCATACAGGCGAAAAAGCTCCTGAGATTTGCCCTGTGTGTAAACATCCACAGGCTTATTTCTTTATGAAAGCCAAAAATTATTAACTGAAAATAGGAAGGCTTTGTATTTTCGCAAAGCCTTTTTTATGATAAAATATTAGTGTGTAAAATTTGAGAGGGATAATTTGTGGATCTAAAAGGAACGGAAACTGAAAAAAACTTAATGAAAGCTTTTGAAATTAATGCGAAACGACGCATGGAATATGATATTTACGCGCTAATTGCTGAAAAACAGGGATTTAAAGATTTAGCCCGTTTAATGACCCGTTATGCAAACAATGAAAAAGAGCATTCAAAATTATGGTATAAATGGTTAAAGTGTAATAGCGGCTGTTTGCCGAGTTTACTTGATAGTGCAAAAGATGCATTGAAAAATGAAAAAGATGAGATTGAAGGTATTTATGAAAAATTTGCACAAAAAGCCAGAGAGGAAGGACTTGAGCATATCGCTGGATTACTGGATAATATTGAGGCTATTGAAAAAATTCACTATGACAGAATGCATAAATTAATTTATAAGCTGGAAGATAAGGCTGAGCCAAATCCTGACGGAACTTTTAACTGGGTTTGTTCAACGTGCGGTGCTGTTTT
>CALURE010000093.1 GCA_944323095.1 Candidatus Gastranaerophilales bacterium | reverse complement strand
CCGCCGACAAGCGTAACAAACGAATACCACGGAATTTGATCAATTATTTTAAACCATTCATCAGTTGTTAATTCCTCTTTTTGCCTGTCATTTCCTACATAGCAATACGGACATTGAAGGTTACAGCGATAAGTTAGTTCAAAAAAGTATCTCAAAGGAACAGGAGCCAATCCGCTTCTGCTGTTATACCACGGCATTGCATATAAATTACGCCCGAGATCAAATAAGTTAGATAAATTTACCATTTCAACCGCCTATCAAAATTAAGCTTACCCATATAACAAGTATTCCTGACAGAATTCCGACAATAGACTGATGCCAGTCACCGTATTCTTTAGCCAGAGGCAGCAAAGTATCAAATGAAATATAAATCATAATTCCTGCAACAGCAGCCATTAAAGCACCAATTAATACTTGAGGGAGGAATAAACCAAAAATAAACATTCCGGCAAGCGCCCCGATAGGTTCACTAATTCCTGATAATGCCGCATAAAGCATTGCATAACGTTTTTTGCCGGTAACATGATACATTGGAAGCGCAACTGCAATACCCTCGGGAATATTGTGAATAGCAATCGCAATACCGACAGAAAGCCCTAGCGTAATATTTTGAGTAGTTGTAAAAAATGTCGCCATACCTTCGGGGAAATTGTGAACACATATAGCAATTGCCGTAAACAAACCTGCTCTTTTAATTTTGTAATCTCTATGTGCAGGGGCATCAGGGTTTAAAACATCTTCTGTATCAATATGATCCGGCAGAAAATAATCTATCAAAATTGCTACAACCAGACCGATAATAAATCCTGCAAAAGTCAACCATTGATGAGTTTGCGGAAAATTTGCCATAAGCAATTTATCAGCTTCCGGAAGCATATCCATAAACGAAACAAATATCATAACACCGGCTGAAAATCCTAAGCCGACAGATAACGCTTTCAAATTATCTTTTTTTACAATAAAGGCAATGCCGCCTCCGATTGCGGTAGACAAACCAGCAAACAGGGTTATTAACATTGCGGGACCGAAATTTTGCGGTAAATTCATAGTCTCTTTTCCTTCCGCAAATTATTGTAACACAAAAAATATTAGAAACTATTAAATTTCAACACCCTGCATCATTTCAACAAGAGTGCTTATAGTTGTATCCATGCTAACAATATCAGATGTTCTCTGCTGTAAAAATGCATTAATTTTCGGCATCATCTCTATTGCGGTATCCAAACGCGGGTTAGTCCCCGGCTGATACATCCCTACATCAATCAAATCTTTATTTTCTCTGTAGAGAGCCATAATTGCGCGCATCTTTCCGGCCGCCTCTCTATGTTCCGGTGTAACAATTGAGGACATAAGCCTTGAAATACTTCCAAGTACATCAATGGCAGGATAATGATTCATTTCGGCAACTTTTCTTGACAGGAAAATGTGCCCGTCAACAATACCGCGAACAATATCTACAATAGGATCCGAAATATCGTCACCTTCCATTAAAACAGTATATAAAGCAGTAATAGAACCTTTAGGACTGTTCCCTGCACGTTCAAGGACCTTTTGAAGCCATGAAAAAATAGATGGCGGATATCCTTTCATTGTAGGAGGCTCACCGAGAGACAAACCAACTTCGCGGCCTGCCATAGCACAACGGGTAACGGTATCCGTCATAAGGAAAACTTTTTTACCTTGATCCCTGAAATATTCGCATACGGCAGTTGCCGTTAGAAGGGCTTTTTGACGTATCAAAGGAGGCTGATCCCCTGTAGAGCACACAAGAACGGATTTTGCCATCCCCTGTTCTCCAAGCGCATCTTCTACAAACTCTTTAACCTCACGGCCGCGTTCTCCAATCAGCGCAACAACGTTAACATCCGCGTCAGAGTTTCTTGCAATCATACCGAGAAGCGTACTTTTACCAACACCGGAACCTGCAAATAATCCTAAACGCTGACCGCATCCCATAGTCATACAGCTGTCAATCGCTCTAACTCCTGTTGAAAATACCTCTGTAATTATAGGTCTTTCAAACGGACCCGGCGGCGGTCCTTCAACAGCCCGCCATGTTGCCCCTGTTGTATCAAGCGGCTTTCCATCAATTGGTTCACCCATTGGATTAATTAGCCGCCCCAGCAAAAAATCCCCGACCGGTATAATAATAGGATTTCCTGTTGAGGTAACAAGACTTCCCTGCCCGATACCTTCTCCGTCATAAAGCAAAAGAAGCTGCGCTGCCTCACCTTTAAAAGCCTGAACTTCTGCAGGTTTTTTACGACCGTCTTTTGTTTCAATATAGCAAAGATCTCCAACCTTCAACCCTGGCAGTTTTACTTCAACCGTTAACCCTAAAAGTTTTGAAACAGAGCCCTTAAACCGGAACAACTCCGTTTCTTCAAGTTTGTTTTTAACCCTTTGTTTTAATTCATCCAGTCTGCTGGTATCCAAACCTTCCATAAAATATATTATAACGTTTAAAAAGAATTTTTCAAAATTATTAACATATAAAAATATTATGTAAATAAATGTTAAGAATTGTCGAAAAAATAAGCAATTTTTTGGGAAAGAAATACTTAGTATATACATAAGGAATAAATAGGATAACTTAACACACTTTCTTAAAAACACAAATCAATAGGATTACAATTAAATTTAGGGAGGATCTTCAATGGCAATAGGTGCTGAGGACTACATTGACCAGCTTCTGGTTAAAAAATATGCTGAAGAAAAGGTTGATAACCATGATAATATTGAATCAATGGTTGACCCCGAAAAAATGATGGGTGCAATGAATGACTATGCAAGTATGTACCGCAATATGATGAATTTGAAACAAAGACTAAATATTGCCTGCTACGCAATTAATGCAAGGAATGCAAGATATAACAAAACATCCCAGTATTAGCAAATTTTATGTTCTCTCTTTTTCATATATAATATATGTGAGAAAGTGAGAACAAAATGGCGGGAAAAATAATTCTGGCATCTTCATCTCCCAGAAGATGCGATATTCTAAAAAAACTTAATTTAAAATTTGAAATCATACCGTCTCCGTATATTGAAGATCATACGACGACGGTTTTTTCTTATGATTTTGTCGAAAATCTTGCTTTTAATAAGGCAAATGCAGTACTTCCTTTAATTAAAGAACCTGCACAAATTATCGGAGCAGATACGGTTGTAGTGCTTGATAATGAAATTTTAGGCAAACCCGATGGATTTGACGGTGCATTTGAAATGCTCAAAAAGCTTTCCGGAAAAACTCATATGGTTGTAACAAGCATTGTTGTGATAGATTCAATAACCGGAAAATATAAAAAGAATTCTACAACAAGTTATGTTACATTTGAAAATCTGTCAGACGGGCAAATAAATTATTATATAGACAAATTCAAGCCGTTTGACAAAGCCGGTTCATACGGAATTCAGGAAATGCCTGAAGGGTATATAAAATCCTTCGGCGGAGATCTGGAAAATATAATAGGCTTAAGCTCCAAAGCTTTACTTGAATTGCTTTGACAAATATATTAATGAAATCTTTATATACAAATCTGCACGAACAGCAGATATGAACTTCAACATATTACAGCAACTGTCACCCTGAACTCGTTTCAGTGGTAAAGGCATAATTTATGTTTTTATAAATTTGCCCCGCAGCATTTTTTGAATTTTTTCCCGCTCCCGCAGGGACAAGGATCATTTCTGCCGATTTTACTCAAGTCTATTCCTTCAAGTTCGGGCTTTTCAATATCTTCTTCTATTATACCGAGTGTTTTGGAAAAAACTTTTGATTTATACAATACAGTAGTTGACGAAAATATTTTATTTTCCAGATATCTGGGTTTATAATGTTCTAACAATTCATCAAAAGTATAATTTGTACCTAAAAGTTTGTTTACGGTATCCATGAAATTTTCATGTTTTTGAGCAACTCTTTTTATAATATTTGCTGAAAATTTATCATTTTCAAGGAAAAATTCCAGACATTCCTTTGCATTTTCAACATTTTCAGGATTTTCAATAGCTTTGTTAAATGTTTCAAAGAAAGGAACAGCATACAAACCTAATTCCTTATCAAAAATTATTCCGACATCATAAACTTCTTTGTGAGAAGAAAATCCGCCGAGTGAATTTTCAAGGAAATTATCGTAAGAATTATTGAATTCAGATACATTAAAAAACTTATAAGACTCGGGCATTTGAATTTTATCCTGAAAATCTGTTTTTTCACCGCCTTCGGCAAAATCATTAAATGCTCCGATTAAATCATCCGCAAACTTATTTGTCGTAACAATTTCATCTTTCCCGAAAAATTCAATAAATTTATCGTAAATTTCTTTGATATTATCTTCAATTTCTTTTTGTTTTTGCGGATTGTCAAGATAAACAAGTTCGGGATTTTGAATAATTTTAGCGACAGCATATCTGAGAGCATCATCACGTCTTGATGACGGAAGAACTCCCGAAATTTCAAGAAGATAGTATGCTTTCTCAAACTTAAAAATTCTTGCAACAACATACTGACCTGCCCCCATGCCTCTGAAAGTTGTCATTTTAACAAGAGAAACAACACTGTAAGTTTTTTCATTAATAATATTATTCAAATCAAAACCGTTTTGTAAAACCCTTTTGATTTCAAAAATAGAAGACATTGACTGCATAAGAGATTTAACAATCTTTTTTACCGAAGCAGGCAGCTGTTTTGTATTTTCAAGATACAATTGCAAAATACTTTTATTATTTAAATTCCGCTCAAAAATATAATTAAAACATGCTGACTGAAAATTAACATTATTCTGCCCGATAGTTTTAATATATTCTTCAAAATCAGGTTTCACAGTTTCGTCCTGCTGAATAAATTCCGCAAGATTTTTTATTACATCGTTAATCTCTTTTAAATCTTCTAATATAAGCATTAATCTCTCCCTCTTTCAATAAGAGAATAACTTAAAATAATTTAAAACACAATACCGTATCAGGTTAATAAAAACTAAGGTCTTGGAACAAGTGTGGTTTTAAATTCAAAAGAGCATATAGGACAAAGCTTATTTGCATATGCATAATCTTGCGAAGCACCTTTTTTATCACCCAGTGCCATTTTTATTATTGCTCTGTTATAAAACGCAATTTCAGGGCTGTAATGATATTTACTTCCTCTTTTGTAAGTTGAAAGCAGGCTATTAAATGAATTTAAAGCACCTTTATAATCTTTATTTTTATATTGGTAGTTTGCTTTTTCATATAACAAACGGCCTTTTATCAATTTGTCATCCTGTTCTGAAATAGCTTTATCAAACTCTTTAATCATATCATTATATTCAAGATAATTTAATTGAACTCCTAAAATATCATTAAAGAATGCATTTGATAATGTATATTTGTTAGCATTTTTATAATCAGCAGCAGCCTGCTCATACTTTTTAAGTTTGAACATTGCATAAGCTCTGTCAGCATAAACATCGGCACTTACAGGAACAAATTTCAAATAAGCCGATGCAACTTTTGAAGCTGCATTGTATTTTTCTAAATTAACTAAACTAGTAATAATCAAAGGAGTAAAAACATAAGCAAAAAATATTACGGCAATCAAAAGCATCAAATAAATACTTTTGCGTTCTGTTGTTAAATAAGTATTGAAATCAGTCTCTTTGATGCTGTTATAATCAGGGCTGAATTTTGTTTTTCTGAAAGCACCGATATTTTTATTCAAATAAGATTCATATAAATAATTAACTAAAACATAAGTCAGATACAAACAAACAATTGGAATAAGCGAAAGCATGATAATAAATGCCGCTGTAGAATATTTCATGATTTCGACAAAAAACGGAAATATAACAAAATAAATATATAAAATAACTTCAACCGCGACCAGAGCATTCAAAAGAGCATTCATTTTTCTGTAAACTTTATTAATTTCATTAATTTTCTCATCAGAAAAAATGCCTTTAAAAATATATCCGTTAGCTTTTATAATACCTCTTAAAACAGTATTCTCGCCGGAAAAATAATGTGTAAAATACTGAGAATTCAAAAAGATTCTTTTTCTTATATTGTTAATATTCATAAACAGATATTAACATTTTTTTTGTAAAAATGCAATGAGTATTTGCAAAAAATTTTGAGGTGGTATAATAAAAATATCGCAAATTGAAAAAATATTAAATCTGGATGCGGCATTCTAACAAACAAACGATTAAGAAGCGTTTGCGTGAGTGACCTATACAGCATAGTTAGCGAATTCCGCACCAGACAAAAACGTCTAAATCGGGACGTGGCAAGGACTCCGCTTTTTCGATTGATTATCGAAAAAGAAGGAGGGACTTAGGTAGCGTACGCTACCAGGCTGCCGTGAC
>CALURE010000092.1 GCA_944323095.1 Candidatus Gastranaerophilales bacterium | reverse complement strand
GCATCCGTATCATTGTCAGAGTCACTGTCATTATCCGTATCATTATCACTATCTGCATCAGTGTCGCTGTCTGCATCGGTATCGTTATCAGTGTCAGAATCAAGATCATCATCACTGTCATTATCATTGTCAGAATCTGAGTCTGTATCTGTATCGTTGTCTAAGTCAGTATCTGAATCGCTGTCGTTGTCATTATCAGAATCATTGTCTGTATCATTATCGGCATCCGTATCATTGTCAGAGTCACTGTCATTATCCGTATCATTATCACTATCTGCATCAGTGTCGCTGTCTGCATCAGTATCGTTATCAGTGTCAGAATCAAGATCATCATCACTGTCATTATCATTATCATTGTCAGAATCCGAGTCTGTATCTGTATCATTGTCTAAGTCAGTATCTGAATCACTATCGTTGTCATTATCTGTGTCGTTATCCGTATCATTATCGGCATCTGTATCGTTATCGGAATCACTGTCATTATCGGTGTCGACAACATCTTCTTTATCTTCGGGAACTACAAGGTTATCATCATCATTTTCATCACCCTGTTCATCATACGTAGGTGTATCTACGTAATCACCGTCTTCATCTTTTACACCGTCATAACCGTCGTCAAAGCCCTGTGAACTGCCGCCGTAATAGTAGTTGCGTTCATCTTCTTCTTTGCCGATTGCAGTTACATCTTCAGGACGTACTGCTTTTGCCCTGATTGATACAGGTTTGCTGCTATCTGTTGCATTTGTTATTGTATTTGTTCTGTTATCAACAGTTATTGTTGAAGGGTTAAAGCGCTGAGGGTTTGAACCATCTATTTCCCCTCTGTTTTTACCCATATTAAAATAGTAGCCGCCTGCATATGCATTATCTGCAACAAGGGTTAAATCCTGTTCGTGAGCGGGTCTGCCTTCACCTTTACCCTGCAATGTGCCGTTTTTAACTATAATTGTCGAATCTGCAGGGTTCCCAGGCCATGATGTGCCTAAGTCAAGAGCAGATATCTTAACTTTTTCGGGATGTATATTCTTATTTTCTCCGTAATAATCCTGCGGATAATCAGGAACAACACCGAGATTATCAATATACATATTTTCCCCGCGTGTTGTCAAATCAATATTATTTTTTGCAGTAATTTCTTTTATATAAGTATTACCCGAAAATTCAGCATTAACATCGCCTTCTCTTGATATAATTGCGCATACATTTGTATCAAGCTTTTTACCGTCAGCAGAATCAAGCCCTTTTACATTAATGTCATTTATAGCAAGCATATCAACACCGTATTTAGCATTTGATGTATGATTTAAATTAGAATCAACCTGTCCGTAGCTTCCTGCTGTTTGCCTGAATGTCAAAGCATTATTTGCTGAACCGATATTTCCGCTTGCGATTATTGAAATACCTTTACCCTCAACATTCGCCTTAGCCGAATTTGAAGACGCATTTATTATGTCGTAAGCTTTAGAACCTTTCACAGAACTGTCTGCGAGCAAAATAACCCTGCCGTCAGCTTTAATCTGATCAACGTTCATATTTTTATCTAAACTAGCAAGATTAACAAGAGATTTATTTGAACCTTCAGAACTAACCGCATTAATTTTTCCGTCTGCTGCAACATTAACGGATTTTGTCAAATCACGGGCATTTGTCCCTATGCCTGTGCATACTCCGCCCGGACAAGATTGCACTTCTTCTCCTATTGCACCGTTTTTAACATTAATATTCAAATCTCCGTTTGATTTAATCAACCGTGCATCAGTGCCGTAATTTAATAAATTCCCGTTATTTATCTCAATATTTACATTCCCTGATGAATTTATATTATCTTTTCCTGTTTTATAACCGACTACAACATCGGAATTTTTGTTGTTTATATTTATACCGTTAGCAGAAACAGAGCCTTCTATACGAATTCCGTTTTCTCCGCCGTTATTTAAATTTGCCTCATGTGTGGAATTTGTAACGTTCCCGCCGTTTTCAATATAAATACCTTTTGAACCGCTGTTATTAACTGTTAAAGTTCCGCCGGCATTATTTAAAGAACCGGAAGATGCAATTAAAACACCGTCACCCGAATTATCAACAAGCAAATTTCCGTTTCTGTTAATTACTGAGCCTGAAACATTTATAGAACCGTCGGTATTTACAAGCAGGGTATTACCGTTAGAATTTGACGTCTTGCCTGAAACATTAATACCTTTTTGCCCGCCGTTTACTATAGCAATATTTCCTGTGCCAAAATTTTTCATGCTTCCTGATACGGAAGTACCGCCTTTTTGTCCGTATGATGTTATAAGAATACTGCCGTTATCGTTTTTAAATCCGTTTGCAGGGTTTAAATTGTCAGTATTCACAAGTTTATTAAATAAATTTTGCGCCTGTGAATATGAGTTTAATTTTGTATTATCTTTTACTCCCGCCATAACAAGTGCATTATCGTTAATTGCAACATTTGCGGCATTTATATCAACAAAATTTCTTGCAAGCACTTTACCGTCAATTTGAACGGCTGCATCTCCTTTGCCGAGTCTTGACTCATAGTCCTCAATTAAAGAAGGTCTTGCAAGGTCGCTTTTATATTTTTCATAACTATCATTGTCAGGTGTCAAAACTGATAAAGATCCAACATTCAGCACACCGCTTGAACCGACAACCATTCCGTTAGGGGATACAAAAACAGCATGCCCGTTATTAAATTCCCCGTTTTTATTTACGGAGTTAACAATACCCTGAATATTAATCGTATTATCAACAAGGTTTACAAATGTAGATAAATCTTTTCCGCGGAGATTAAAGATTAAATTTGCGACATCCCCGTTGCTCAAATCAAAATGATTATATTTTCTAAAACCAATATCACCATTCATTGCAGTCGGTGTAATATCAAAAACACCGTTTACACCCTGCGCACCGGTTATATTAGTTGCCAAAACCTGTAAACAAAATGATTGCTGCAAGAAAAAGCAAAATGTTAAAGCAGATGCCACAACTTTTCGTTTGCCGGTTTTAATCTTTATCATATTATCTTCCTTTCGAGTTTTTCCCTAATTAAAAAAGATTTTATTTTGCTAAATTATTTTAACAAGAGCAAAATTGTTTTTCCATTTTATATTACAAATATTTACACTAATAAATGTTTTATAAGTATCAAAAAAAAATATAGTTGCTATTTTGTTAACAAATGTAAAATATTTTTACAACCTTGACTAATCACATCTTTTAAAAATTGTTTTTGCCGCCCACCAGTAGCAAACATAGAAAACAGTAATCAACACAAGCATTTCCGCAAGAGCAGGAATATGAACACGATTTGCAAAAACATAATACATAATTCCGAACGGAATGAATGCCAGCAATATTCTTTTCATTGCAAGAGAGGGATACATCAAACCAAGCCCCGGAATTACAATTATTATACTTAAAAGAAAATATAAAAGATTTGCTCCGAGTGTAGCAATCCCCACACCTATTAAACCAAAATCCGGTATTAACAAAATATTTAAAATTACACCTGCTATTCCGGAGGTCAATTTTATTATAAAATCAATATAAGTTTTATTGGCAAGGTGATACTGCAATGTAGTATAATCAGTTATTGCCATAAAAAATGTTCCGAAAGCGAAATAAGGAACAAGCTTAAACGCATCCTGAAATTTGTCATTGGATGAAAGCATATGTACATAATCTGCAGAATACAAAGTTATTACAGTAATAACGGGGAGTGCTATCAATATAAAGTAACCTGTAAACCTTGAAATAATAGGCCTTACATCAATTTTTTCTTCATACATATTTATAATACGCGGAATAGCTGCAACCGTAATTATAGAAAAAATAGTCATTAAAAGTGGCAGGGTCAAACCGTATGCAACACCTACAATTCCAACCTGCGAAAAACCATGGATACTGTTCATTATAAATTTGTTGCTCTGATTTATAATCCATGCGCTTAAAGATGTTGCAGCAATCGGAATTCCGTATTTAAATATCGGAAGAACAGAATGCCACTCTATTTTTTGAAGTTTAAACCAAGATAAAATATTACTCTGATAAATCAAAAGCAAGTCAATAAGAGATATTGAAACCCCCATACCTAACAGAAGCGCCATCGCCCCGAGATTGAAAAATTTTATAAAAAATACGGATAATAAAATTGTTAAAAACTGGTTAATTATAGTTGAAAGAGTAAACGACATTGATTTTAACTGTGCACGCAAAAGTTGAAATAATAACGCTCTTATTGCAACAGGAATAATCAAAACAAGAATTGCCAGAAAATATTTTACAGGAATTTTGAAAAATTCATAAAAATTATTCCTGAAAATAAAGGCAACAACAAACATTAAAAAAATATTTGTAATCAATATCGTAACAAGAGTTGTCAAATATTTCGGCATATCCTTCATTATTTGATGATGCCTGAAAAATCTTAAGCCTGAAAGCCCTACCCAATCGGAAAATATAATACACAGAAATGAAAGCAGAGCTATAGAAAGAGAATAAAGTCCGTATTGCTCAGGCGACAGCAGACTCGTATAAACAGGAACAATAATTGCATTCCCGAGCATGCCTATAATTTTTGACGGCGAATACTTTACCATATCCCGAAATATGGCTTTTAACTGCTCTTTTTCAACTTCCTTGTTTTCTACAAATTCCATTATTAACCCTGTGATGAATTTATTATACTACAAAGGCTATTCTTGTAAAACCCCGAATAAATCATATTCATCCGCGCGCTCAATTGTAACATTTTCAATGTCGCCCGGAATAACAGCTCTTTCAGATGATGCGTAAACCATTCCGTCAATTTCAGGAGCATCATGCTCTGAGCGCATTAAAACCACACCGTCATCAGTATAGCCTTCTACAATACAGGAAATAGTTTTCCCTACATAACTTTCATTAATTTCTTTAGAAATTTTTTGCTGAAGCAGCATAAGTTTTTTATGGCGCTGTTTTTTTATCTTTGCCGGAACCTGCTCTGACATAGCATAAGAAACCGTATTTTTTTCACGTGAGTATTCAAAAACTCCCATTTTTTCAAATCTTACGCGCTTTACAAAATCATATAATTCATTAAATTGCTCATCTGTTTCTCCTGGGTATCCGACAATAAAGGCTGTTCTTATTGCAACATCAGGTATTTTTGTTCTTATTTTATGAATTAATTCTTCATAATCCATAACAGGTCTGCGCATAGCTTTCAAAATTTCTTTATTACAATGCTGTAACGGAAGATCTATATATTTTACTACTTTATCGAGTTTTGCAATAGCATCAATCAATTCATCAGTCATTTGCGACGGATAAGCATACATAATCCTTATCCATCCTAAATCTTCTATCTTGTTTAATTCTTCAAGAAGCTGAGGCAAAGCCTGTTTGCCATATAAGTCAATTCCGTAGCTTGTTGTATCCTGAGCAATAAGAACTATTTCAGCTACACCCTTTTTAACGAGTTCTTTAGCTTCTTCAACAATATTCTCGATTGTTCTTGAATGATATTCACCTCTCAATTGCGGAATAATACAATATCCGCAGTGATAATTACAGCCGTCGGCAATTTTTATATAAGAACTTGCTCCGACAGTTATCTGCTGCCGTTCAATGTTCTCGGGATATATATATTCAGGTTTGTCAGATACCTGCTCAACATATTTTTTATCACCTGCAACATGCTCGACAACATCAACAATTTCTTTAATATCAGAGGTTCCTATCATGCCTGCAATTTCAGGAATAGCTTTTTTCAACTCTCCTTTATATTTTTGCGGAAGGCATCCTGTCACAATAACCTTTTTCCCGTCATTGACCATCTGTAAAATAGCCTGCACAGACTCTTTTTCGGCATCATGAATAAACGAACACGTATTTATAACGATAATATCAGCATCATTTTCATCCAGTGTAACCTGATGGCCTTTCTGAGCAAGAAGTCCGAGCATAAGTTCGCTGTCTACAAGATTTTTAGCACATCCGTGATTTAACAAAGCTATTTTCATATATCACCTCTTTGAAATCACTCTAGCATAAATATTTTTGTTTGTAATCATCAGAAAGGAGAATTTAATAACAGAATTATCCACAATATTTATTTGCATTCCCGTATCTTTAGGCAGATCTCCTATGGGAGAGGGTTGGGGTGAGGGATGATTAGTGGAAGATAGGAAGGTAGGAGGATTAGAAGATAAGCTTTTTAATGTAAATAGCTTACCTTCATATCTTCTTACCCTCTAAATCGCCTGACCAACGGACTTCTTGACCTCCGTTGGCTTTAAAAATTGTCTGGTGGGAACGCTTGCGCTTATCCCACCCTACGGGCTCCAACTAACTCCAATCAACCATCTCTGAGAGAG
>CALURE010000091.1 GCA_944323095.1 Candidatus Gastranaerophilales bacterium | reverse complement strand
GATTTACGTGTTGTAGGTGATTCCGCTGATGTTACAATGGACGGAAACCAGAAACTTGATACGGCAACTTTTTATGACAAACCTTATGCATACGAGATTAAGAAAAACAAAAAACGTGAAGTAAAGGCAAATATATTAAAACTTTCACTTATTACAAAGATTGTAAAAGCACAGGGGGATACACAGTCTATTGTTTTTGACGGCAAAACACCTGTTGTTGTAATAAACGCTGATGAACAGGAATATGATACGAATACTGGTATAATGACCGCGACAGGCGCTGTTACAATAAAATATAAGGATTTAGATACTTTTTCGGATAAGGCAAAGATAAAAACAGATAAAAACGGAGATTTAAAAAATATAGAACTTATCGGAAATGCAAAAATAAACCAGCAGGGAAACGAATCTTTTGCGGACTGGTTTATGTATGACGCTTCAACAAAAGTTTTAACTGCAGTTGGAAATACGACATCAAATGCAATAATGGATGATGGCGGAAAACTCGTTTTAAAATCCCACCGTCAGGAGTATGCGCAGGATAAAAATATATTTAATGCATCAGGAAATGTTAGAGTCTGGTATCAGGATTATTATGCTGTAGGGCCGAAACTTACGCTTTATCCGAATAAAGAAGGCAAGCCTAATGAAGCATATTTCACCGGACGTTCAAGTATTACGCAGGGTGTAAGAACTATCTATGCAGATAAAATTAAAATGACTATGAATCCGAAAGATTTCCATGCTGACGGCAATACAAGAACCGTTATAAAAAATATCGGTTCCGGCGATAACGGAGAAAATGAAAACGGCGGAATAGGATTGGGACTATAAATTATGAGTGAAAAAGAAAAAGTTGATAAAGCTTTAGAGGCTTATAAAAAAGGCGAGTACAAAGAAGCTATTGATATATTCAGCTCGGTTCTTGAAACATGTCAGGATAATGCCGAGTTATATAATAATATTGCTCTTTGTTATGCAAATTTAGGCGATTATGACAAAGCAGAAAAAAATTATTTGAAAGCGCAGAGTTTAAATCCAAAACTTGTGCAGGTTTATATAAATCTTGCGGATATTTATTATCGCAGAAAAGATATGGGAAGCGGAATTGAGCTTGTTTCACGCGGATTGTCGGAAATTCCTGATAATCTTGTACTCCGTCATTACCTTGCAAGATTTTATATGGAAGATGCAAGGCTTGATCTTGCAATAGATGAACTTGAGTACATCTTAGATAAACAGCCCGAAAATTATGATGTTTATTATGATCTGGGCAGAGTGCATTTTGAACTCGGGGATTATGCAAGTGCGATTGAAAATTTTGAAAATGTATTAGAATTTAAGAGTGAAAATCCCTGGATTTATTATTATCTCGGTGAAGCTTACGAGGCAAACGATGAGATTGACAAAGCTCTTTCAAATTACCTGAAAGCAATAGCTCATAATGATTCATTTTCACCCGCCTATAAAAAAGCAGGAATTCTCTTTTTTGCAAGAGGTGATTACGATGACGCTATTGAATACTTTGAAGACTATATAAATCTTGATATTCCTGAAGTTGAAGCAGGAAAAATCAGAGAGCTGATAGAGAGAATAAAGAAAAAACAAAATGAACAAAAATAAATACTGGATAGCTTTATCATCAATAGAAGAAATTGACAGCCGTTTCATACAACGATTGTATAACTATTTTGGCGATATTGAAAAAGCTTTTAATGCAAATGACCTGTCTTTAATAGACGGCTTAAGCGTTAAAAAGGCAGAAAATTTTCTGCGTCTGCGGGATAAAGTTGATATTGATAAAGCGGTAAAAGAAGTTGAAGAGCGCGGAATTAAATTTTTAACTTTTGAGGATGAAAATTATCCCTGCATGTTGAAAAATATTGATAATCCGCCATCTGTTCTTTACTATAAAGGTGATTTGAAAAGCTGTAATTTGGAAAGGACACTTGCTGTTGTCGGTTCGCGGCGCGCGACAAGGTATGCAAAAGAAGCTCTTGAAAAAATTATTTCAGAATTTCAAAATACAGATATTTGTATAGTTTCAGGTCTTGCAACAGGAATTGATACAACAGCTCATGCTGCTGCGCTTGATAATAACCTAAAAACCATAGGAGTTATCGCAAGCGGGTTTGATTACACATATCCTGCTGCGAATAAAGAGTTGTATAAAAAAATAGAGGAAGGCTCAGGAGCTGTTGTTACAGAATACTACCCGACATTTCAGCCGATAAAATTTAGATTTCCGCAGCGAAATAGGATTGTATCAGGGCTTTCATACGGAACGCTTGTCGCGGAAGCTTCGTTAAAAAGCGGAGCATTAATTACCGCAAATTTAACACTTGAGCAGGGACGTGAATTAATGTGTATTCCGGGGCTTATCACAAATCCGAATACAGAAGGTATTTATAAACTTTTGAAAAACGGTGCAGCACTTGTTACATGTGCTGATGATATTCTTGAGGCTCTTGGCTGGGAGGTTAAGGTTGAACAGGGTAATCTTTTCAACCTACCTGATTTAAGCGACGATGAAAAAATTATTTATGAAGCTCTTGAGATAGAAGAAAAATGTGTGGATGAACTTCAGGCATTTACAAAATTGAGTATAGATAATCTGTTGATGTACTTGACAACCATGGAGCTTAAAGGCATAATTAAACAGGTTGACGGGGACAGGTATAAGAGAGCGGTTAAGGTTTAAACGGAAATAAAAATGGCAAAAACAGCTGAAAAAAAAGAAAAGGCATTAGTAATAGTTGAGTCTCCCGCAAAATCAAAGACTATAAGAAAGATTTTGGGAGACGGATACCAGATTGAAGCAAGCTACGGGCATGTCAGGAATTTGCCGACAAAGGACCCTTCAACGGAAAATTTAGGGTTTGATATAAAAAATCATTTTTTGCCAAAGTTTGAAATTATTCCCGGCAAACAGGCTGTTGTAAAAAAATTAAATGATATGGCAAAAAAAGCCGATAAAGTTTACCTTGCTTCCGACCCTGACCGTGAGGGAGAAGCTATTGCATGGCATGTAAGACAGATTTTGAAAGTTCCTGATGATAAAATCTGCCGTATTGTATTTAACGAAATTACCCCGAAAGCCGTAAAACATTCTGTCGAAAATCCGCGCGGAATTGATATGGATATGGTTCAGGCACAGCAGACAAGACAGATTCTTGACAAACTTGTAGGTTACAAGTTAAGTCCCGTTTTGTGGAAACAGATAGGTAACAGAAACCTTTCTGCAGGACGTGTGCAATCTGTAGCTTTGCGTATGATTTGCGAAAGAGAAGAAGAGATTGAAGCATTTGTTCCGCAGGAATACTGGTCAATACACGCAAATCTCGATAAGGACGGCAAAACTTTTGAAGCTGAACTTTCAAAAATAAAAGGTAAAGCAGTTGAAAAAACTGTTAAAAATAAAGATGAAGCTCAAAAAATTGTTGATTTTCTCACCTCCTACCCGTCAGAATTTGACGTTACAAAGGTTACGAAAAAATCTACAAAGAGAAAGCCTACAGCACCATTTATTACATCAACAATGCAAAGAGCTGCCAGTTCAAAACTAGGTTTCGGTGTTCAAAAAACAATGCAGGTAGCACAGAAACTCTATGAAGGGATTGAAATTGACGGAACTCCTGTCGGTTTAATCACCTATATGAGAACAGACAGTGTAAGAGTTTCAGATGATGCTCAAAGCATGGCAAAAGACTTTATTCTCGGAAATTACGGCGAAAAATACTATCCGGAAAAGCCAAATATCTATGTTAAAGGCAAACAGAATGTTCAGGATGCGCACGAAGCAATCAGACCTTCTTATCCAGAAAGAACTCCCGAAAGTATTAAAAAATACCTTGATAATGACCAGTATAAGCTTTATAAACTTATCTGGGAAAAATTTATGTCATCACAGATGACTCCTGCCGATATTGCAAATAAAACCGTTGAAATTACAGCAGGCGATTATACTTTGAAAGCAGGCACAAGCAAGGTTACTTTTGACGGATTTTTGAAAGTTTACAATGACGCAGATGAAGAAGAACAGGAAGCCGAAGCTAAAATTCCCGATTTGAACGAAGGTGATAAGGTTAAATGTTTAAAAGTTGAACCAAAGCAGCATTTTACCCAGCCGCCGCCTAGATATAACGAAGCTTCTCTTGTAAAGGCATTGGAAGAATACGGAATCGGACGTCCTTCTACTTACGCTACAATTATCACTGTTATTCAAACACGCAAATACGTTGAAAAGAAAGATAAAGCCCTTCATCCGACATTGTTGGGAAGAACGGTATGCAAACAGCTAGTAGGGCAGTTTGCGGATATTATGGATTACAAATTCACCGCAGGCATGGAAACCAAGTTAGATAAAATTGCAGAGAAAAAAGCTGTCTGGAATGATGTTTTGCAGGAATTTTACACTCCGTTTATTGATGAGGTTAATAAAGCTCTTCAAACAGGCGAGCGCGTAAAAATTGAAAGCAAAATCAAATGTCCGAACTGCGGAAAACCTATGGTACTGCGTATAGGCAAAAACGGCTCGCAGTTTTTGGGGTGTTCGGGTTATCCTGATTGTAAGACAATGATGTCATTAAATGCGTTATCGGAAGATACAGGCGAAGAAACCTCAAACGAACCCGAAAAATGTGAAGAAAAATGCGAAAAATGCGGTTCTGATATGATATTCAAAACAGGCCCTTACGGTAAATATATGGAATGTTCAAATGCGGACTGTAAACACAGAAAGCCTTATCGCAAGTCAACGGGGGTAAAATGTCCGAAATGCGGACAGGGAACAATCGTTGAGAGAAAATCCAAACGCGGTACGGTATTTTACGGCTGTGATAAATATCCTGACTGTGATTTTGTTCTCTGGAATGAACCCACGGGTGAAACCTGTCCCGATTGCGGCTCGCTTCTTGTGAAAAAAGTCTTGAAAAAAGGCGATGTAATTACTTGTTCAAATATTAAATGTCATTATAAAAAAGAAGTAACAGGAGAAAGTGCTGATGAATCCGGAACTTTATGAGCGTTATCTTGCAAAAAAAGCTAAAAAATTAGGAATTACTGTTGAGGAATTGAAAGCTCAAGGAACATATTCACCTGTTAAAGAAGAGCAAACTGCACAAACGCAGGCACAACCGTCAGTTGCTGCAGAACCGCAGTTTGTTCAGCGTACAATTCAGGATCAGCTTGCATCAGAAAATTCCGAACCTATGCATACACCTTATTCGGGTATGCAAAAAGAGACCGTAAAAACAGAAATTCCGTCTTATGTTTTTGGCCCTTCAAAAATGCAGGAAACTCCGGCATATAGCAGTTCTCCTGTCAATGAATTAGATAAACCGCAAATTCAAGACACAAGAAAGAATAAATTCGGTCTTATCGGTTATCCTCTGGGGCATTCGCTTTCAAAAGTTATTCACGAAGCAGGATTTAAGAGTCTCGGAATAAATGCGAGTTATGATATTTTGGAAACTCCGCAGGATAGTCTTGTTGACAGAATAAAATGGCTTAAAGCAAATGGATATAAAGGGTTTAACGTAACAATTCCTCTGAAACTTCCTGTTTCATTGTTTGTAAATGAAGTTGATAAATATGCAGATCTTGCGCGTGCGGTGAATACCGTGTATATAGATGCTGATAAGTCTTTAAAAGCTTACAATACTGATGTTATAGGATTTAAAAGGGCAATCCCTGATGATATAGATTTACGCGGAAAAAAGGCGGCAATTTTGGGAACTGGCGGAGCCGCTCATGCAGCTTGTGTTGCATTGACTGAATGCGGAGTTGAAGAAATCGCATTTTTCACAAGAAATATCCCGAATTCTATTGAATTAATGAATTATGTTAGACGTAAATTTCCTGCAGTGAATTTCAATGTTTATCAGATAGAGAATATAAGACATCTTGGTGAATATGCAATGCTTGTAAATACAACGCCTATCGGAATGCTTGGAAAGGCCGCAGATATGATGCCTGTTGAACAGCGTGCGCTTGAAACATTAAGTCATGATGCAATAGTGTACGATGTAATTTATAATCCTAAAAAAACATTGTTGATAAAAGCGGCTGAAAAATTGAATTTGAGAACAATTACAGGGCTTGATATGCTGATTTTTCAGGCAGCTGCCGCGCAGGAATTGTGGTTCGGGCAAAGACCGGACTGGAAAGATATGAAAATCGCGGCTCTGGAAGCTTTATAGGTTGAAAAATTATAAATATATGGTATAATAAATTTATAGAGTTTTTTATTAAGAAGGAGTTATGAAATGAGAAGATTGTTAAGAAATGTGAACTTCGGGGGGGGGGCGCTTCTGAGCTAGACGGAATTCAAGAGTTCAAGAAGTCAAGATGTCAGGCTGTTTACTTTAATGTCATTTTGCATTTATTGCCC